>CAYPDP010000013.1:0-16939 GCA_964409555.1 Candidatus Woesearchaeota archaeon
TGCTCCTTGTGATTCCTTAGGAAGTATTTATTTTTCTGTAACTGATAAAAAATAATCTATTAAAAATGAAAAAATCATTAATTCAAAAAATTTCAGAAAAAGGAAAAAAAGGAATAGTTGCAGGAGCTTTGGTTGGAGCTTTAGGTTTAGCTGGAGCTAGTTTAAGTGGTTGTGCTGGACCTCAAATAAGAACAGAACCAATTTCAGACCCTTATGGAAATGTTAAACTTACTGAATTAGGAAAACAATTTAAAGAAAAATATGGGTTTGATATGTATAGTGCAAGTGGTGGATTAAAACCTAAACCATTTTCTTTTAAATCTTATTCTCCCGGAAAAGGAAAGAATGTTTTTTATCCTGGAGAAACAGTTTATTTTAATATACCTAACTTTTCTCAATTAATTAGTTTTAAAATAGCTAATAAGTTTAAATTAAATCTTAAGGGTTTAACAACAGGAAGTAATCGTAGTAAAGATATAAAAATTAATTCCTTTGGACCTTTTCGTCAAAGTTGGACAAAGATTAGAAGATTTTCACATTTTCCTACAACTCCTCTTTATGAACAAGGATTAAAGCAAGGATATCATACAACAGATTGGGAAATAGATTTTCAAGCTTGTAGAAATGGAGAAAATGCTCCTTGTGATTCCTTAGGAAGTATTTATTTTTCTGTAACTGATAAAAAATAAACCTTTTTTTCTCTAATTTAAACTTTCAGGAGTAACTTTTATTGTACATCCGTTTGGAGGAGAATTATTCCAAACATCTATACATTTTATGTAATATATTTCTCCATTTTCCCAAGGAGCTGAATGTTCTTTTGAAATTAGCGAAGTCATTTTCACAACTGAAGAATCATTAGAATCAACATTAAAGTTACATCTTCTTGTATTGTAATAACACTCTGCTTCTTCATCTGTTATTATTCTTAAACTATTGCTGTTAGTCTCATAATAAGCCCGAGTTACTTTTGGAGCTGTTGTGTCAATGTTCAAAGTGTATGATGCTATTGTTTCAACAGCATTCATACCTTCATCTTCACATTTTATTTTTGTATTATAATTTCCCCCCATTCTTGTAAATCCTGTTTGTTTATGACTATTTGAAAAAGTATTTTTAAATTGAACCCAATCAGTTCCAGCCTGATAATAACAAGTTGATTTTCCATTATTAACTCCTCCAGATGTTTCAACCATTATATTCAGAGAAACTGGTTCAAAGCCGTATTTTATTGTCTCTCCTGAATTTATTATTTTATCACCAACACTTATTCTTACTGAATCTATTTTTAAATCTTCAATTGTAGTTTTTACAACATAAATAATATCTTGCTGGTTTATATTTCTCTTGCTGTCATTTTCAGCTGTAAGCCAAGGCTGGTCTTTACATTTTATATAAACATTATTTTTTCTTTCCGTTAAATTTTTAAGAATAGTAGTACAAGGCCATCCATACAAACCTGCTCCGCTAATTCCTGTTTCACAAGTCATTGTTTCACTCATTTCATCATAATTTTTATCTGGGCTGTAATCATATTTACATTGGGAAGGTTCATTTATGTAAGCAGTAAAAGGCATTTTCGTATTCCCATAACTAAGATAACTTTCATTAATTGGTTCAAATTTATTTACAAATGAAGCAGTTTCATCAGGTCCAGAATTAATACAAAAGTTTATCATATAATCTTCAGTATTTCTGTTTCCAAAAACATCTTGGCATTTCAAATACATATTAACATTTCCGTATTTTTCTTTTATATCTCCAGAAACATCTTCATTATTTAAGGCACTTATTGAAGGCGCAGCAAATACAAAAGTATGATTTTCTACATAAGCATTTCCTTCTATAGAATACATTTGTCTTGAATCATAATCTTCTGAGCTAAAAAGAGAAGCTCTACATTGTGCAACTTCGTCTGTTTTTAAGGAAAATAAAACAGGAGACCATTCTTGAATACATCCATCAGTTCTCAAATCATAAACCATTTTAATTTTTTTATCAGTAACATCTACAAATTTATAATTTTCCTGAATATCTCCTTTTGAAATTACAGGAGGAATTGATTCTTTTGGAAGACTTTCACAAGTTGGGTTTATAACATCTTGATTATCATTTATTAATTTGCAAGCCTGCCCTAAACTTTCACATTTATATTCTGTGCAAGGTCTGTCTGAATTTTCATTACATACTTGACAATTATCTCCACCAATAGGAGCTTCCCAAGGCAGACAATTAAATTCAACCTCTACTTGTTTTGTTTTCCCCCATCCAACTATTGCTATGTAAACCATAACTGCTATTGCCACCCAGAAAATAATAGCACCTGCTCCTAGAGTAAAAAGATTTGATAATCCTCCCTGAATACCATATGTGCTAATATAATATCCTACTGCTCCTCCTGCAACCCCACTTGCAAGACTCATTGCCGCTGCCCCATTTCCAGACAATCCAAGAAATTTAGCAAGATAAGAACCAACAACAAGTCCAATTCCAAATCCTGAAGTTGCTCCCCCTATTGCTCCAAAAGGAATTTGAGTACTACTCGCACCATAACTAATTTCTACCGCTAATTCACCAAGTCCAAAGTAAGTTCCAGTTATGAAACTTGTTCCCATTATAATTCCTCCACTAGCACCAGCAATTTTTCCTAAAATTTTATTTACATTGCTTAAATCACCTGCACTAATTTCTCCAGGACTTAAATCAGTTTCAATTCCAAGAACTTGTGCTAAAAAAGTATCTATTCCTTGGCCTTTAACAAACTGACCTTCTACTGGCTCAGAATATTTTTTATAATCTTGCCAGTTTGCTTGGGGAGCTCCAACAATTCTTGTATTCTGAGTTCCATCTCCAATATAATTTACATAAGTTCCGCAATCTCCTAATGAGACACAAAAATCATTCATTTTATCTGTAAATTCTTGTTTCTCACAATCACAATTTTGCTTACATCTCCAACTTCCAGAAATATCTTTTTCATACAAGACAATACATTTTTGACTTGCCATAGAACATATGTTTTCAGTCAAGCCTGTTTCTCTTAAGTCAAACCCTTTGGGATATTTTGGAACACAAGCATTAAACTGAAATCCTTCATCAACATCGATATTTTTCAAAATACAATGCTCATTTTTATTACACTCTTCTTCTTTATTTTCATCACTATTATAACTCAAACAATATGCTGCCTGATTTGTAACACAATTTGCAACTGAAAAACTTTTGTCATTTTTTTCTAATTTACCTTCAGCACAAACAGCCCCTCTATAATCATCACACCCTTCTGTTTTAACCTCTCCATTATCACAATACTTTCTCCATTGCCTACTTCCAACAGTGTCTTTTCCATCTCCAATATATCCTTCATAAACACACCAACTCTCCCCATTTGCTCTTGCTTCACTTGTATCTGGGTCAATACAATTTAAATTTTGACATGTATAATCTCCATCTTTTATATGAACTTCATTATCTTTAGTTTTTGAACAACTGCTTCCTGAAAAACGATTACAATTTCCGCAATCTTCTGAATTTATATTCCCTATTGAAGGATTGCAAGAATCTCCTTTTTTTAAGACTCTTCCATCATTCCATGAAAAATCTTTATCAGAAGAATAAATGTTTTCCCTGTTTCCACAAGAATCAAACCAGTAAATTTCATCTTTACCTTCAACACAGCCAGTATAATTTTGTTTTTCACAATTTACATTTAAATCAGGATAAGAACATAAATACCCTTTAGCAAAATATCCGTTTTTTTGCAAACATTCTGCTTCTGTTGTAAAACTACACACATTCCCAGATTCTTTTTCAAAAACACACGCCCCTTCTTCTTGTGTTGCACCTAACGCAAGACATTCTGGCTCGGTTTCTATGTCTCTAAAATCTTTTTCAAATCCTTGCTGTTCTGAAAGATGTTGACATCTTGAATCAGTTATAAATTTAACCTCACTTCCTAATAAACAACACCCTTTATTACAATCTGCTAAATTATTACAATCAACATTACTATCCCAAATTCCCCCATTTGCTTCACAATCTCCTTTTGGAGCGTTAGTGTCACAAAGTCCTTCATTAGAATCTAAACAACATCCTGTCTGACAGTCAGGAGTTTCAGAACAAGAAGTAGGAATTGGGTTGTCGCAACTTTCTCTATCAAAAACAGAAACATCTTGACATATTGCTCCTGCTTTTGTTTTAAGACAACAATTTCCTAAACTAAAACCATCACTAACCGCCGAAACAAATCCTATTTGTTTTATTGAAATAAAGCCCAGAACCAAATTAGTTCCTAATTTCAAAACCCCTTTTAATTTATTAAAATCTCTTTTTTCTATTATTTTATTATTACCTAAATTATTACTCTGACTTATCATATAATTATCTGCTGTAATCATATTCATAAGTATGAAAATTTGAAACAAAACTAAAATTAACAAACCTAATTCTTTTTTCTTATTTTTCATTTTAATTTTTCATTAGTAATTTTAATTAGATTATTTATTATCTTTTTAATATCTTCCTCATTATTTATCAAAAAGTCTTTGCTAATTTTTTTACCATAATATAATATTTCATTTCTTAATTTTCTTAATCTATCAATTAAAATAAATTCCCCACTACTAAAAGATTTATTATAATTTTTTTTTAAATATATTATAAGTGATTTATGACTTAATGTTTTATAACCTTCAATATACATTATTGCTGTTACCAATTCTTTTATTATTTCATAATATTCTTCAATAATTTTGTAAGGTTTGAAATTTTTTTTAATATCATTTTTTCTCTCTTCAGCCATATCTAAAAGATTTTTTGCTCTAGAATTATTTTTTGAAATTTTAAATATTTCTTCATACATTTTTAATATACCCATATAAAACAAATCCATTAATTACATCTATTCTAATATTTTTATTTAATTTTTTCAAATCATTTTCTAAAATAATATGTATTTTTCGTTTCAAAATCTTTTCAAATTTTTCTAAATTTAATTCTTTTTTCTTTTTTGTTATTATTAATAAATCAATATCACTTAATTCAATATCTTCTCCTCTTAAATAAGAACCATAAAGAATTATTGCATTGGGATAAGTAGAATTTATTAAAAAATCCAATAATCCTGATTCTTTTATGTTAGTTATATTGGTTATTTTTTTATAAAATAAAAATTTTTTATTGTCTCTGTTAGCAATAAATCCTGAAAATATTTCTCCTTTTTTTTTCAGGATTAACTTTTGTTCTTCTAACACTTTTAAATGATTTTTAACAGAAGTCGGAGCAAGATTTATTTTTTTGGAAATTTCTTTAATATAATGTATTTTTAAAGGTTCATTAACAAAAACATCAAATACTTTTGTCTGGCTACATTTTTGTTCCATTATAAACATATATGTTGCTTTAGATATATAAATGTTTCTATGATGTTACATTGTTAAGTTAGTGGTTGATTTTTGAGAAACAAAAAAGAAATGTTTTTAAAACCTTTAATATCCTTGTCTATATGGAAACAAAAGACTCATATTTGAACCTGGAACTCCAAAACAATATTCTATTCCCAAAAAATTCATAAATTCAACAATAATTTGATTAACTGTTTTTTTCATATTAATAAATGGTAAATTAATCTTTTAAACCTTTTTTTATAATCTCTTTATTTCTGAACATAAATCTATCAGATTTTATCAAAAATTCTTACTTTTTTCTAAAATATCTTTTATGCATAAATCCAATCTTTTTCCATTAATTTTTATTATTAAATAATTTGGATAAATCTTATAATTATAAACCATAATATTTTGAAATTCTTCAATATTTAAGATTATTTTAAGGATTATCTTACTTAAATACAAATTTAAAAGAGAGTCACATTTTTATTTTGATTTCTTGAATACTTCTTTACATTTTTCAAAATATAAAAAATGAAATATTTCATGCATAGATATTACGATTACCTGTTTTGGGTGATAATTATAGTGAATGTAGAATGAATTTTTAAAAATGTTTCTTGAGCATATTGGATTAAGGGTTCTTATTTTATTCATCTTTTTGGGAAAGTATAATCTAATAGTATTTGATAATGTAATAAAAAAAACTTCTGAGATTTTTCCCTTTTTTTAGAATTTTCCTTTTTGTTTTATATTATGAATAAAAGAATTATTACTAAATTCTTTTATTCTCTCTAACACTTTTTATATCTTTAAGTCTTTTTTTCAAATCAAGATATTTATCTAATATTTTTTCTTTCCAGTTCTATTCTCCTCTTCTTGGATTTAAAAATCTCAATATTATTGGTAGATAATGTTTTGGATGAATTTGTCTAAACATTATTCTTGGAATGTAATAACCTTCTTTTTTTAACCAAATTTTTTTCTCCTTATTACAAATTTTAATTAATTCTTTTTTAGTGCCAACATATTTTATGTATTTTTTATAATTAAATTCATCAACTTTTGTTTTTTTAAAATTTTTAATAGTTTTTATATAGGAATATTGGTTCCATATACCTTTTTTTGCATTCACATTAACAGTATATACATACCCTTCGGAAGGCTTATTCTTTCCAACTATGATTAATTGTTTTGGGGGTAAAGCGAAACAAGTTTTATCTTTAAGTGTTTTTCCTAATGCGTATAAAGCAGCTTGAATTTTTGAATCAGTTAAAAATATTGCTTTTTGTTTTTCAAAGTCATCATTTCCATTTGCCAATTGGGGTTTTAATATTCTCAAATCTTTTGGAGAGCCATGATAAAGTTTCATATTTTTTCCTTAGCATTTCTAAATAACTTAATATACTTAAGTTTTTTATTTCTTGGTTTATCCCAATAAGGCGACTTACAATTAGGACATACAATCGGCAACTTTTCACTTCTTGTTATCCATTTATGCTCACACCTCTCACATTGGCACTTATAAACTTTAATTTCTTTTTTTACTATAATACTTAGTATAATCTATTTTTTAAATATTTTACTATACTAATATATTACTATAAACTCTATATACTTATAATATATAACTATGAATAAATAATAAACAAAAAAAAGTGAAGAGTCAATAATGAAAGGTTATGTTATTTTTTACAATTTCATAAGAAAACATCAAAGTATAAATTGTTGTCATTATGAGTTGGCTATTCCAAACCTAAAACTTACTTCTGAAAATAAATGGCTGGAGTTGATTAAAATGGCAAACTAAATTTTTTTAGAGCGATTACCAACCTCTTAGGTAACAATGGACTATGATGTTTTTTTAATTTTTGTTTCATTTTAAAATCCTGGAGGTATTACACAACTTTTAACAGCGAATCTAAATTTTTCCTTGGTGTTTTTATATCCAACAGTATAAATTGATATTAAATCTCCGGCATTGAATTTTTCAATATTAAATTCAGGATGAAGTGCCATATATCCTAAATACTCAAAATTACAATACTCTCCTTCTTGAGCCACAATTTCCTGGACGACTTCAGCAAGTTCATAAAATCTGCTCGGTAAAATTATTTTGAAATTTTCTTTAGTAGATGATTCCCCAGTCTTACTTAAAGTCAATTCAGAATCAGTTTCAATGATAACTTTTTTAGGCATTAATTTAACTTCAAATCCATTATATTTCATATCAACATCAAAATTTTGTTTTTCAAAACTCATTTTTAAAGAATTAAAACAACTTTCCATATCTTCAGAAATATAATTTTTTATTTCTTTTTTTAAATGTCTCATTAATAAAGGTTTTTGATTTACACAAGGAATATAATTATTTTGAGTGTAACATAAATATGAAATGTCTTTAAATCCTTCTTCTTCATTAAATTTAAATGTTTTATTTAGAGGATTTGATATATAGCCTCCCTGAGAAGATAATATATTTATTGATTCTCTGATTTTATTATCAATGCAAGAATAAAGAAAAGCTGTAGGGTTTGTCTCGGTTTTTTCTCCAACAAATATATTTGCCTTGCCAGTTGAAACAAAATAAAATGCAATTATTCCAATTACTATCACACCTATTATTATAAAAATACTAACCTGACCTCTTTTCATACATAAGTTAGTTTTTTCTAACTTATAAATTTTGTCAATTTTTTAAAAAAACCTTTTACTTTATCTTTCAAGATCTTCTCATTCTGTCCCTACTACATAATTACTAAAACAATAAAATTTATAAACCCTAATTCTTATTATATTTTATACAAAATGAAAAAATCATTAATTCAAAACTCGAAGCAGGACTTTTAGTAGGAGCTTTAGGATTGGGGGCAGTTTCTTTGAGTGGATGTGCAGGACAAAACATAAGAACAGAACCTGTTTCAGACCCTTACGGAAATGTTAAACTTACTGAATTAGGAAAACAATATGGAGTTGATATGTTTACACTTTCTAAATATTCTCATCTTGGTACTGGTTTTCAAAATCCTTTTAAATGGTATTATCCTGGAAAAGGAAAAAGTGTTTTTCATCCTAAAGAAAAGATTTATTTTAATATACCTAGTTTTTCTAAATTAATTTCTTTTAATATGGCTAAAAAATTTAAATTAAATCTTAATGGTTTAACAACTAAAGATAGTTTTAGTAAAGATATAAAGATTAATACTTTTGGACCTTTTCGTCAAAGTTGGACTAAAATTAGAAGAGTATCACATTATAATGCAACAGAACTTTACAATTCTGGATTAAAACAAGGATTTCATACAACAGATTGGGAAATAGATTTTCAAGCTTGTAGAAATGGAGAAAATGCTCCTTGTGATTCTTTAGGAAGTATTTATTTTTCTGTAACTGATAAAAAATAAATTATACAAAATGAAAAAATCATTAATTCAAAAAATTTCCTGTTGGAGGAATATATTTAAATCCAACCCCTCCTAAAATAATTATTTCAGGATATTTATTTTTTAGTTCATTATATTTTCTTATATCTAAATCCTGAGTTTGAACACTATCAAATTGTATGAATTTTATATTATATTTTGAAGTTAATTCAAATGCATGATAAGGATTACCTAAAATATTTATTCCTATTACTAATTTTTCTAATTTAGGTAGATTTTCAAGAACATCTAAAACATCTTTTATAGTTCCGTGATAATTTTCAATAATTGCACCATCAATTCCTTTTTCTTCAAAAATTTTTAATTCTTCTATTGCTTTAATTATTTTTTCATCCTCTCTTTTACCAGCTAAATGAATCATTCCAATAATTGGTTTTTCAATAGGAAAAAGTTTTTTGAATTTGGAGTTCATAGTATATTTACAAGAAGTTCAATTTATATTAATTTATATTCTAGAAAATTATCTTAATCTTCAGTTTCAACTCTTGGGGCTAATATGAATCTTAATTCCATTCCATCATTTTTTATCTCAATTCTCAAAGGATGGTCTGTTGCAAATTGAAGTATTATTTTCTCAGCAAGTTTTGCCCCTTTCATAAATTTTTGTAAATATTCTAAACTATATCTTGCCTTGCAATTTTCAGCCTCTATTTTTGCCTCATCACCATTAAATTCAGATCTTGCAGAGTTCAAACCTTTTGCTTCAATTATAAATTTACCATCGCTGATTATAAAAGAACAAGCATCATCAACAACCGCACAATCTTCAATAGAATCAATTAAATCAATTGAGTTTAATTCTACTTTTGAACTGAATTCCAAATCTGGAAGTTCTTTATCTTCTGAATCAATTTCAATTAAAGCTAAACTAAAATTTCTTTTAATTCTGTCTTGAATTTGTATATTCAATAAATTTTCTTTTTTTTCTAAAATTAATGCACTGCTTGAACTACATCTTTTTAATATTTTTTTAAAATTATCTAAATTAACTCCTAAAATAACTCCACCTGCTTCTTTTATTTCAAATTCAGAAAAAGCAGATTTAGGCAATTTAAATCCAACCATTGCAACGTTCGCAGGGTCGATAGCTATTATATTAATTCCGTAATCATTAACTTTTATTTTAACCTCTGTAACTAACTCAGAAATCAATTCAACTCCTTTTGAAAGTATTGCCGGTTTTTCAAGTTTGACTAGCATTTTATTTTTAATATAGGTTGTTTTTTAAGCATTATTGTTTTAGAAAGAGGGTATTTATTTAAACTTTTACAAAAATAATTTAGTATGGATAATGAACATAATTTAGGAATAAATGGAAAAACTATTAGTTTTAAAGAACAAAGAATTAGAGGAATAACTAATTTGTATTATTCTCGACCTGAAATTCAAAAAGCAATATTTAATTTTTCAAAAAATAGGGAGATAAGTCCGAGATATTTTGAAGGTTTTGGAAAGCGTCCAGATAGTCTTCAGTATAAGAGGGATATATTTGAATTGGTTAAAAAAGGGGCAACCTCTCTTCATTGTTCAGAAGAACTTTGGGATGAACCATTAAATATATTTACAGGAATGAGCGAAGAACAGGCAAATGATTTGAGAATTGGATGGGATTTTATTATTGATATTGACAGCAAGTATATTGATTATAGCAAAATTATGGCTGTACAAATAATAAAATTTTTGAATTTTCATAAAGTCAAGAATATAGGAATTAAATTTAGTGGAAGCAAGGGATTTCATCTAATAATTCCTTGGAAAGCTTTTCCAAAAAAAATTGGGGAAAAACAAACAAAAGATATGTTCCCAGAATGGCCGAAAATTGTATTAAATTATATCTCTGAAAAAATAAAACCTTTTTTGATTAATGAAATAACTAAATTAACAATTTCAAATAAATATGTCAAGGATTTTGAAGCTCCAAAAGAAGTTATGCCTGATTTAATTTTAATGTCTTCAAGACATTTATTTAGAATGCCTTACAGCCTTCACGAGAAAACAGCTCTTGCGAGCATTGTTTTAGAACCAACTCCAGAAATGATTTTAAATTTCCAATTAAAAGATGCAGATCCTTTAAAACTTTCAGCAAAAAATGTAAAAGATTTTACACCTCCTTCAGAAGAAGGAGAAGCTAAGGAACTTTTAGTTCAGGCTCTTGATTGGAATAGGGAAAATATTCCTGAAGAAAAAGAATTTTCAGGAACTAATTTTCAAAAAAAGAATTTTCAACCAGTAAGAATAGAACAGCTTTCAGATAAAAATTTTCCTCCTTGTGTAAAAAATATTTTAAAAGGAATTTCTGACGGAAAAAAAAGGGCCATTTTTGTATTAATAAATTTATTTCGTTCAGTAGGACTTGAAAGAGAAGAAGTTGAAAGAAGAATTTATGAATGGAATAAGAAAAATAATCCTGCTTTGTTGGGAGGTTATATTAAATCGCAAATAAATTGGTCTTTTAGAAATTCTCGAGGTTCAATAATGCCTCCTAATTGCAAGGAATTTTATCAAGGAATTGCAGTTTGTCAGCCAGATGATTTTTGCAAGAAAATAAAAAATCCAGTTAGTTATGTAACTAGAAAAAGTTTTTATGAAAACAATGAAAACAAAAAATCAAAAGCTAAGAAGAAAAATAATAAAAAATCCAAAGAGAATATAAAAAATAAGAAAGATAATTTTAAAAATAACAATTAACTTAGTTAAATATGAAAAGAGGATTGTTAATTTTTTTAGTCGCTTTATTAATTATTAATGCGTCATTAATTTTTGCACAAAATGATACTTCTGTTTCTTCAGATTCTGAGAAAGTTAATAAAGCCTATGATTGTCTTGATAATCAGATAGATGATAAAACTTGTGATAAACTTTCAACAGAAGAAAAAGCATTTTCTTTGCTTTCTGTAGGGAAGTGTAAATCAAATCTTTTGGATAGTTCAACAACTGAAGGGTGCTGGTCTAAATCTTCTTCAAGTTCTAATTGTGATATAAAAACAACTGCTCAGTCAGTTTTAGCTTTGGATAATTCAGGAGTTCAAGTTTCAAGTGAATCAGAATGGCTTTTATCACAAAATACCTCTCCTTCAAATATGATTTGGTATTTGCAGATAGATTCTTCAGACGAGCCAACTAGTTGTTCAATAACTTATTCTGGGTCGTCTTATTCTACAATAATAGATACAGATAAAAAATTAACTTCTGGAGCGGGAAATTGTTTAAGTTTAACAAACGAAAAATACTGGTTGGAAATATCTCCAAGATGTTATGATAATGAATTTGAAATTTCTTGTGACAAAGGATTTACTTCAAATTTATTATTTAAAAAATCTGGTTCAAGTGTATTGCATGTTTTAGATGATACAAATTCTGCCTCAGCAGAAGGAACTACTATTGAAAAAGTAGATTCTTTATGTTTTAAAAGTCCTGGAAGTGAATCTTGTGATTATGAAGGAAGTTTATGGGCGACTTTTGTATTGAAAAGTTTAGATTATGACATTTCTCCATTTATACCTTATTTAATAACAATGTCTGATGAGGTTGATAATTCAAAATATCTTTCAGAATCTTTTCTTTATTTTTTAACAGGAAATTTTAGAGGAGAACTTTTATCAAAACAAAAGTTCAGCAAATACTGGGATGAATCTAAAGATAAATTTTATGACACTGCAATCGCTTTAATGCCTTTAAAATATGAGAGTCCTGTTGAAAAATCAAATTCTATTAACTGGCTTTTAGAACCAGGAGTTCAAGATACTGATGGTTGTTGGAAAGGAAATTTAAGAAATACTGCTTTTTTATTATATTCAATATGGCCCAAAGAAAACTCAAATAGAATAATTAAGACTTCAACTAAAGATTGTACTGAAAATAATTATTATTGTATGTCTGAAGCTAATTGTAATGGGGAGGTTTTTTCTTCTTCAGAATATGGTTGTTCAGGAGTTTTTGTATGTTGTGATACTCCTAAAATTAAAGAATCTTGTTCAGAAAAAGGAGGAGATATATGCACTTCAAATGAAGTTTGTTCTGGAGGTTCAACAGAGGATACTCCTGGTTTAGACTCGGGAGATTCTTGTTGTGTTGGAGGATATTGTAAGGATGAAAGTGCTCCTGTGGAAGAATCAACATGTGTGAGTAGCGGAGGAATTTGTGAATCTTCTTGTGGAACTGGTTATGAGCAATCCTCTGCTTATGATTGTAGTTCTGCTCTTGATAGTTGTTGTGTTAAATCTTCAACACCTCAAAAAAATTATACTTGGATTTACATTCTTATAGGATTTATTATTTTATTTGGTTTAGGAATTTTATTCAGAGATAAATTAAGACCTTTCTTTTTTAGAGCTAAATCTTTCTTTAGAAAATCTCCGCCAGGAGGAGGTAATAGGGGTCCAAGAATGCCTCCTAGAAATAATTTTTTACCACCTTCAAGAATGAATAAAAGAATAATGCCTCGAAGAATTCTTCCCCCTAATAAAAATCAACCAATACAAAGACCTTTAAGAAGACCTTTTCCAAAAAAGCCAACTGGAGAACTTGATGATGTTCTTAAGAAATTAAAAGAAATGGGTAATTAAAGATGAAAAAGTTTTAATAATTGTTAGAAAATAATTGCTATTAAATTTAATATTTTTAAAATTCTTATCTATAAATTTTATCATGATGATTTAAGTCATAGAATTGGATTTTTTCATTTGTCTTGTCAAATTTGAAAATTAAAATAAAACTTTTATCAATATGAACTCTTTTAAATTCATTCATTGGAAATTTTAAATTTTTGTAATGCTCAATATCAGAACTATTGATAATTTCAGTAATTTTTTTCCAAACAATTTTATATCTCTTTTTATCTTTTTTAAAAAATTTTTTAAGAATTTGATGAAGATTTTTTTCTATCTCAAATTTATACATTTTCAATACTTTTTTTTAATTTTTCAATAGAATTAAAACTAATAAAATTTCCTTTTTTTTCTATTTTCTTTAGTTTTTCTATATATTCTGGTCTTAGTTCGGGTTCTAAAATTTTAGAACCATATTCAGCAACAACTCTTGCAATTGCCTCACTTTTAGTTTTAAGTCCAAATCTTGCCTTTATAATATTTAAAATTTGATTAATTTCTTTAGGAATTTCAATCATAGCTTGTACCATTTTGTATTTATATACCTCTATATTTAGTATATACATGACATATATAAATATTTCTATTTTTTAATTATTCTTTATTTAGATTATTTTAGATTGTTTATTTCAATTACTTTTTCAAATAAAAAAATAAAACAAACTTTATTAATCCTGTTTTATTAAATTAATTATGAAAATTAAAAAATTAATTATATTCACATCAATTTTTTTGTTGATTTTATTCCCAATTGTTTCTGCAATTGATTTTAATATGAAGTCAGAATTTAAACAAGGGGAAACTCTCATAGCAAAGATATCTGGAAATTTTTTAGATCCAATTCTTAAAGAAAATATACATTTTTATAGAGGGCATGTTCCAACTTCTTTAGATTTTTATTTAACAAGAATAAACAATGATTATTACCTTTATGCTTTACTTTCTGAAAAAAATCCTGCGAATTATTCTATTGTGATTGAAAATTCAAGATATTTTAAAGGAAATAAAATTATAGATGAAAATATAATAAAAAATTTTACAATAAATAATAAGACAGCAGATTTTTTTGTAAATCCAGGATTTATTAAAACAAATGATAATTTTTTTATAGAAGTTCAAAATCTTCAGGATTTTGAAATAACAATTAATAAAAAAGTTTTTGAAGGTTATTCCCCAGATTTTACAAATAATTTAAAAGAAAATAAAACTAGTAAAGGTTTTTTTGAAATGTTATTTGGAACTCCATCTAAAAATTCAACTGAAAATTATTCAGAATCTTTTGTTTTAAGTTCTGGAGAAATTAAAAAAATAAATTTTAATATTGATAAATCTAAATTAACTAAATCTTCTTTAAATACAATTGAACTATCAAGTGAAAATTCAAAATATAGTATTCCAATTTTTATTTTTACAAATACTTCTTTAAATGAAAATGAAGAAAAAAAATTCCAGTTCGATAAATCAAAAATAAATATTACTCTTCCTACAAATTCAAATATTACCCAGATAATTCATCTTTATAATAGGGGAAATTCTGATTTGGAAAATATTACTCTTTTTATTTCAAATTCCTTAAAACCATATTTAACTATTTCAACAAATAATATATCTAAAATAAGAAAAAATTCAAGTAGGAAAATAGAACTTTATTTTAATTCTTTGTCTGAGGAGAAAATAATTGAAGGGCAAATAACCGCGAAATCACCTGTTGAATCTAAGTATGAGGGTGCAGGAAATGTTTATGTGTATTCAGCAGTTTTTTTGAATTTTGTAAAAGATTATCAACCCTTAGATAATTCGAAAAAAAATAATTTAACTAATATTAATTTAAATTCTTCAGTTTTAGATGAATGTTCTAAAAAAGGAGGAGATATTTGTAACACAGATGCTGGAGAAGAATGCACTGGAAGTTTAGATTATACTTCTGATGGTTTGTGTTGTTTATCTGGATGTATTAAACCAGAAGAAAGTTCAAAAGGAAAAATAATCGGATGGGGAATGATTATTTTAATAATAATTCTTTTAGCATGGTTCTTTAAATTCAAGTATAGAGGAGCAAAAAAACAAATAAATCTTTTAAAGATTGGTAAGAGAAAATAAGATATTAGTTTTATGGGAAGAAAAGTTAATCAAAACTAACATCTGGATTAAGGAAAGTTAATCTAATATTAAAATTATGAGAAATTTTTAGAGCATAGCGGAGTAAGTTCAAAAAATATTTTTCGTTTTTATTCATTCAGATAGACTTTCATTTATTTCTTATAAATTTAATTTTTTCGTTTTTCTTTTTCTAAGAGATGTTAGGGGGTGAATTGGAAAAAGAAAAACACATTATTTAACTGCTTTTTCAATAATCTTATCAATTTTATTTCTTTCTTCTTCAATTTTTCTATTCATTTCTTTTTGCTTATCTAATTCAGTTTTTATTTCATTAACTATTTTCTGTTGTTTTGATAGTGATATGTTGGGTATTTGAAAATTAGAAATTTCGTCTGCGTAAAGTTCTATTTGGTTTGTTGCTCCTGTAAAACCTCTCTCAATTTGAAAGTAACCTAAAATACATCTAAAAAAATAGGTGAAAAACTTACTATTATATTTTTTATTATTGATTCTAACAATAGAAATATGCCCATCTGCCACCAAATTCTGATTATCTTCTAGTAAGTCAATTTTACCAAGTGAAACTTTACCTGTAGAAGCTATTAAAATATCACCTTGTTTTACTTGCGATCTTATTGATGAATTATAAAAATCTATATCGACAAATTCTTCTTGTGAGATTTCAATATATCCATTTTTTAAATGCCCAGTTTTAACAACTGGAATTTTACCATCGGCATTATATTTTGGGCTTGCTCCACGATGAACAAGCTCTAGTAAAATATCTTTTACTTGCAAAATTTTAATACCATCTAAAAAATCCATTAATTTTCTTGTTGGTGGATTATGAAATCTGGTGGAAAATCTTAAAATATTACTTCTTGAAAGATCTTGAAAATTACTTTCAAATGTTCTTAATTTTTTATTTTCTGCTATTTGAGTTCCTGCTGTCATTCCTTTTCCAAGCGTATTATAAAGATTTTCATCAAATTCAAACTCTCTGGCAAAAACTTTATTGATAATTTCTTGTGGTTCTTTAATTTTAGATGTTAATTCTTTTATTTTCTTTTCAATTGGTTCTATCTGAGCAACTATTTCGTCTTGCTTTGATTCTAATTTATCAATTATTTTTTTATCAAATCTCAAAGTAAATAAATCACCTTCTTTTAATGTAGGATATCCTTTCCCTTGTCTTGAAATAGCCATTAAATCCCCATAAAAAATAGTTCTTAATGAATAATAAAGAATTTTCCCTAATTTTTTAGGTTTTAGATTTATAAAAGCAGTTGTATAAAAATATTTTACTTTTTCTTCAATTTTAGAAGAAATAAAATTTATTCCCCTTTTAGAAAGCCTATATTCATTACATTAAGAAAAATATTTTTTGAATTGAGTATAACAT
>CAYPDP010000014.1:0-16490 GCA_964409555.1 Candidatus Woesearchaeota archaeon
ATGGCAAGTTATCTAGATAATATGACGGATGTAAGTAGAGTCTCAACAATAGATGATAGCAAGTATTATTTATTTGAGATTACAAAGACTGATGATTCAAGGCTATATGTTGTGTGGGAAAAAAGAGATCAGTTCACGGGAGAAGATAATCCTTCAGCTCAATTCACATTTAATATTCCGTGGCAAAATGCAAAAGCTACTGGATTGTTTGGTGGTGAGCAATTAATTTCAAGTGTTAATGGAAAAATAACAATTCAAATAACAGATACTCCAATATTTGTTGAGAAGAATTAAAAATTTTCTTTTTTATATAAAAATTATTTCAATCTAATAGTTTCTAAAGCTCTTGGAACACTTGTCTCAACCCTGTTTAATTTATAGAGGGAAGATGAAAGGTCTAAAGATTTAGATACTTCTCCGTGTTCAATTATTATTCTTTTTGGTTTGGGTCTAATGTTATTAAAAAAAGAGATTAATTCGTTTCTTCCTGCGTGAGCTGTAAGTCCTAAAATAGTATTAACTTCCATATTTATTTTAACTACTTCTTCTTTTCCATTAACATTCATTCTTGTTTCATGTGCTCCATCTTGTACCTGACGTCCTAAAGAACCAACTCCTTGATAACATACAAAAATTATTGAATTTTTATCATTAGATGCAAATTCTTTGAAATATTCTACTGAAGCTCCTCCAACCAACATTCCAGAAGTTGCAAGAACAATACAAGGCCCGCCTTCAATTACTTTTCTTCTTTCCTGTGCAGAACCAACTCTTGAAAAAGTATCTGAAGTAAATGGATTTTTATCCTGGAAAATTTGAGACCTTACATTAAAACTTAAAAAATCTGGATAGGCTGTGTGTATTGCATTAATATCCCAAATCATCCCGTCAATATAAACTGGAACTTTTTCTATCTTACCAGTTTTTATTGCATCTTCTAAAATTAACATTGTTTCTTGAGCTCTTCCAAGTCCTAGCTCAGGAATTAAAACCTTTCCTCCTCTTTTGATTGTTTTATTAACAAGATTAAGAAGCTCTTCCTCAGATTTTATTCTCGGAGGCAAGATGTCATGTCTTGAACCATAAGTTGATTCTGTTATAACTGTTTCAACTCTTGGAAATGAAGATACAGCCGGATCTAAAAGTCGGGATTTTCCATATTTATAATCTCCAGTATAAAGAAGATTATGTGAACCATTTCCAATATTTAAATGAACTAAAGAACCGCCCAAACAATGACCTGAATTGTAAAATGTTAATCTTACATCTTTGGTAACGTCTGTAACTTCCCCGTAATTTAAACAAATACTGTGTTTTACCATATCTTTTATATTTAAAGAACTGAATAAAGGTTGTGATGCTTGTTTATAAGCAACTCCAATAAAATCTAATGAAAGTAATGCAGCTATATCTCTCGTCGGAGGAGTCATATAAACAGGTCCTTTATATCCCATTTTAAATAAATAAGGAAGAAGTCCAACATGATCTAAATGAGCGTGACTTATAATTATTGTATCAATCTGATTTATATCAAATTCAGGAATATCAAAATAAGGAAATTTATCTGCCCCGTGAGATGCTACATCAATACCACAATCAAGAATTATTTTTGAATTTGGAGTTTGTAATAAAATGCAAGATCTTCCAACTTGTCTTGCCCCTCCTAAAAAAGTCACTCTAATCCACCCATCTGTTTTTTCTGAACTCCATTCCTTGTAAATTTTTTCTCCAATTGAATTAAGAAATTTTCTTCTATAATTGTTATTTGCATACAATACATCTCTAATGTTATCTGTAATCTGACTTTTTATTGCAGGAGATCTTTGCACTTGAGGTGTCCATAAAGTTTCCTTTTTTATTTCTTCTAAAACAGAACCGTGTTTTCCAATAACAAGTCCTGGTTTTTTTGCTTCAATTATAACAATACTTCTATGTTGGTCAAAAATAATATTTGTTATTTCTGCTTCTTTTAAAACAATTTCTCTTATTTTTTTTTCTGTTTTTTCAATATCTGGAAGAATTTTTGTATCTGCTCGAAGTTCAATTCGTTTTTTTATCTCATAAACAATTTCTTTTATTTTTCCTTCATCATTTTTAAAAAATTGTTCATTATTTGTATAAAGAACTATGTTTGCACCTTCAAAATTAGCTTCAGTTATCTTTCCATGAAGTTTATCAGTTATACTTTTTAAAATTTGCATTTTATTTATTAAAAATTATTAAAATTAATTATTTTAATATTAACCATCTTTATTATATTGTAAAAAATATGAGTTTTATTCTTTATCTTTATATTCAGGTTTTATTTCCTGACTTACAACTTTCTTAATACCTTCTTTAGTAATTGTAAAAATATCTATCCCATAACCACTTCCAGTATCTCTTTGTGTTGAAGATTTTAATGATTCTTTTGCTAATTCAATTCCTTCTTTAATTGAAAGACCTTCTTTATATTGTCTTTCCAAAAAACCCAAAACATAAGGCATTCCACTTCCAAAATTTGCATCATAATCATCTACTTTTATTACTCCTCCTGCTGGCTCAATAGTATATAATTCAGTAGTTCCATCTTCATCGAATCCCCCTATGAGAAATCCTGCCTGCTGAGGAATCATTGAGGGTTGTCTTATTCCTGAATAATTCATTTGAGCAAGCAAACTTGATGCTTGTCTTATTGTAGGTCTTGAACGAGATTTAAGTTCTTTAAGTTTTAATTCTGCGGCCAATATTTTCGGAACTCTTCTTATATCTGCTGCAACCCCACATCCTGAAACAAGCAAATAATCATTTATTGGAAAAGTTTTCTGTTCTTTTTTATGAGCTACAAGATTTCCCATACTAACCTGTCTGTCTGAAGCCATTACAATTCCATCTTTACAAACAATTCCTAGGATAGTTGTCCCAGTCTTTAATATTGAATTTTTTAATTCAGCATCCATTTTAATATTTATAGAATAATCTAATATGTTATTAGAAATTATAATCATTTAGATGAATTTGGTTTTATAAAGTTTTCTATTCTCAAAAATTTAAATAAATCAAAAGAGTAAAACTTATAAAAAAGTATTTTATTAGATTATTATGAATATAAAAAAAGAATTTATTAAAAAAACTATTCCTTCTTTTATTGTGATATCTATTTTATTAACAACAAGAGTTTTTGCTGCTAATTTCCTAATGAATCAAATGGTTAAAAGAACTGAATTAATCATGATATTAACTGTTTTTATTTCAATACTTTTAGTATTAACTTATTTTATTTTATCAAAAAAAAGAGTTTCAGAAGAACTTGAAAAAAGTATAAATTACTTTACATTATTTATTTTCTTACAAGCAATAAACTGGGGGCTACATTTAATAAAAGATTTAGGTTATGGAGGAGGAGATATTTATGAACATTTTTTTAGTACACTATCAATAATCCCATTATTATTAGCAATTTGGAAAATTAAACAAAAAAAATTGAATAAAAATGATATTAAGATTTAGAATGATTGAAATTTTTTCCTCAATAATTGAGGCAATGTTAGTATTACTGATATTTATTTATACAGTATATATTTATAAAAAACTTCCAAAAGGTTCATTCAAAAAAATATTTATTTTTCTTGCATTAGCTATGTTCTTTTGGACTTTATCTTCTTTTTTATATCTTTCAAATGAAATTGAATTTATAATTAATATTTTGAATTTAAGAGGAAAAATTCCAGGAAATATTGAAATTATAAGATATGCTTTAGCATTTGCAGGATTTGGAGCATTTATTTTGGTGAGTAAAAAAATAGTTGAATTTTCTGCAGGAATAGGGATGAAAGAAAATTAATTTGTAAAAAATTTATATTTTTTATTCTTCAATTCCAGAAATTCCGTGTTCTTTTTTAAACTTAATAATATTCTCAACAAAACTTTCTATTTTCTGTTCATGACTAACTATTATCAATTGTTTTATGTTTAACTCTTGCAAAACATCTCTCATTTTATCAAGTTGCTGATCTGAAAACCCATCTGTTGGCTCATCTAAAATAACAATATCTTTTGTTTTTATTTTACTTAAAAGAGAATTTATAACCTGATTTAAAGAAAGTCTATAAGCGAGTGCAATCGCGGTTCTTTCTCCTCCTGAAAGATAATTATAATCAATCTCATAATCTTGTTGCTCAATTACTGGTGTAAAATCATCATTCAAACTTACATTAAATGAATCTGAAACTAACATTGAAAACCATTTGGAAAAAAGTTTTGAAAATTCTGTTTTAAGTTTAACCATAACATTTTTTTCAACAAAAGAAATAACTGGTATGAATTTTTTTGAAAGCCAATCTTCAAGTCTTGCGAGATGTACCAACTTATCTTTGATTATTTCTATTTTAATAATTCTTTCTTTTAACTCATTTATATTTCTTGAAAAAACTTCTATTTCTTTCTTTAACTCTGCAATTTTTATTTCAGCTAATTTCTCCTCTTTCATAGCATTATCCAATTCTTTTTTCTTTTCTTCAAAAATATTATCAAATTTACTCAACTCAAAAACAAATTTATTCAAATTTTCAATCTGACTATTCAATATTTTTATATCTTCTTCAAAAAGATAATTTGATTTTTCCATATCCTCAATTCCTAATTTTTTTTCCTGAACTCCTTGTAATCTAACTTTTAACATTTTAATTTCATTAATTTCTTTTTCCTTAGAAGATATTTCTAAATCATTAATCTTTATCTTCTCATTAAATTCTTTTTTTTCAACTTCTAATTTTTCAATTTTATTTTTATTCTCAGTTATTTCTGAACGAAGTTTGTTCAATACATTAGTTCTATAAATTGCCTCTACATCTTGCAAACAAGTAGGACACATTTTAAGATTAGAAATTTTTTCTTCTAATTTTTTATTTTCTTCAATTTTAAAATTAAGAGAACTAATTTCAGAGGAAATTTTAAAATAATATTCAGTTATTTTTTCTTTTTCGTCTCTTTTAATTATTATTTCTTTTTCAAGTCGAGGAATATCTAATTCATTAACTGAAATTTCTGAAAGTTCTTTTATTTGAATTTTTAAATTATCTATTAATCTAAAATTATTTGAAATAGACTCTTTCTTATTAGAAATCATTATTTTTGTCTTCTCTATTTCTTGTTGAAGTTTTAATTTTTCTTCAATTTTACCTACAACTTTATCTTTTTCTTCTTGGGAATATTTTTTCTTTTCTGATTTAATAATAAATTCTTTTTCTGCAACTAGAAGATTTAATTTTTTTGTTTTAAGATCCTCTTCCTTAAATAAAAGATTTTTTTTATCTTCATCAAAACTCAAAGCCAAAGCTTCCTTTATTCTTTTTTCTTCTCTTATTTTTGCTATTAAAATTGAAGTATTTTCCAAAATTTTTTTATATTTATCAATTCCAAAAACATACCTTAAAGTATTTATTCTTGTTTCAGCATCCTGAAGAATTATTTGTTTCATCCCTTCCTGAGGAGTATAAACTGTAAATTTATATAACATATTTTGTTTTTTAGAAAATTCCTGAGGATAATCCAAAAGTTCAATAACTTTATTTTTTAATTCAGTTACTGCAATTTCTTCTTTTTGACCATCTATAGAAATAGAGCAATAATCTTGAGATACTGTTTTTCCTTTTTTCAAACTTCTTTCAATTATTATCTCTTTTCCATCAACTTCAAATTCAATTATTACTCTTCCTTCAACTTCCCCATTTCTCAACAATGAAGTTCCTCTCTGTCCTGGTTGTAATCCAAATAATGCAAACTCTATTCCTAAAAGAACTGAAGTTTTTCCAGAACCAATATCTCCAGATAACAAAGTTGATCCTTCTGGAAAAACTATTTCCTGAAATTTATAACTTCTTATATTGCTGAGTGTTATTTTTTTTAATTTCATTTTGATTTATCTCTTTAAAAAAGGAATTTAGAAAATTTCTTGTTTTCTTTAATTCCATTCTTGTTTTTTTTTAAAACTTTAATATTTTTTTTGATTCTTCAATAAGCCTATTTGTAAAAATATCTGATTTTTCTCCTTCTTGTTTTTCAATTGAAAGGGAATGCATTAATTCGGGAATTAAAGAATTGAACTCAGAATGATTTTGTTCAGAATAAATTTTTATTGTTTCTTCCTCTATATATTCAGTATTTCCCTGACTAACTTCAAATTCAATTTCAGGTTCTTTTGACTTTAAGTCATGAGTATTTTTTAAAAGAAAATACGCTCCTTCTTCTCTTGCATAATCTTCTATCTTAGAAAATTTTATATCTGAATTTTTTCCATTTTCTATTTTACCATAAACTTTTAATAAAATAATTTTATCTCTAACATTTCTTTTTTTAATCTCAGAAATTAGGATATCTGTTGCAATCAAAGTGTTTGTTATTTCTATAGGAATATATTCTACATCTTTTATCTTCAAACTTATTTTTCTCAAAGACTCTTCCTGGCCTGAAGAATCAGTGTTGATTATGTAAAAACTTCCGTGTTTTAAATCTTTAAGTTCTTGAAAATTATTTGGAAATATTGGACCTGGATAAACTAAATTTTTATGTTTAAAATCTATATGTAAATGTCCGAGTGCATAATAATCTGCTTTGGGAAGTGATTCTAATGAAATTGAATCTATTGGGAGAGTTCCTTTAGCTTCTTCTATTGTCGTATGCAAAACAAAAATTTTGAACATTCCTGGAGCATCATTGAATTTTATTCTCTGCAAATCCTTTATTTCAAGTCCTGATTTTTTCCCAGGATATCCATATAATGAAACTCCTTTGTAAAGTGTTGGTTGCAAAATAATTGAATTTTCATCTTCTTCAAACTTAGTAAGATTCTTGCAAAATTCTGCTTTTTCTAAAACATCTAAAAAAGTTTTTCCAGATACTGAATAATCATGACTTCCAGCAACAATAAAGCAGGGAATTCTGGAATTATTAAGTTTCCTAAATTCTGCAAATGTTTTTTTTAAAATTTCTATTGAAGGGTATGCACTATCAAATAAATCCCCTGCTATTATTATAAAATCCAATTTCTCATCAATACAAATATTAATTGTCTTCTGAAATGATTTGAAATTTAACTCCTGCATTGGATCTTGCTTCCACCCCCCAAGGTGAACATCTGAAATATGTGCGAATCTTACCATTGAAAACAACCCCTTGGTTTTTTTCGATTTTCCTCTAAACACTGAAGGACAATTTCTTCTTCCTTTCTAGGAAATCGTGTAATCTTTATACAACCTAATTGTTTCTTTAGATTTTCATCTAAGCACTGAAGGACAATTTCTTCTTTTATCTCGAAAAAAAAACTTGAAAATCTATTTCTCTTCTGAAAGTTTATTATAAATTTAAATTCTGTCATATTAATATTAAAAAGATTTATAATGGTTAAAAATTTAGATATATAAATTTGATTGTCTTAGAGTATAAAATGAGGTTTAATATTATTTTTGGTGGTAAAGCTGGGCAAGGTCCTAATATCTTAACACATATATTGGGGGAAACGTTAGTGAAACAAGGATATTATGTTTTTTATTCGAGAGATTATCAGTCTTTAATCAGAGGAGGACATAATTTTAATATTCTTACTTTTTCAGATAAACCTGTTTCAAGTAATGATTCTCAAATTGATATCTTAATTGCATTAGATGAAAATACTAAAAATATTCATAAAAAAGATGTAAAAAAATCAGGGATTATTTTAGAAGGAAAATTTAATAATATGTATTTTGCAGGAGCATTATTCAAAACTTTAGGATTAAATTTTAATATTCTTGAGGAAGAATTGAAAAAATTAAAAAAAAGATTTGAAGAAAATATTAAAGAATCAAAAAAAGGTTATGAAAATACTAAAAAGAATATTGAAATTCCAAAACCAACTAGAAAAATAAATTCTTATGCAGAATTTCTTAACGGAAGTCAAGGAATTTCAATTGGAGCAATAAAATCAGGATTAGATATTTATTATGCTTACCCTATGACTCCTGCAACTCCAGTTCTGACAGAATTAGCTCAGGCGCAATATGATAATAATATCTTAGTTTTAGAACTTGAAAATGAAATTTCTGTTATCAATGCTGCAATAGGAAGTGCAATAACTGGTGCAAAAACAATGGTAGGAACCAGTGGAGGAGGATTTGATTTAATGACAGAAACATTGAGTTTATCTGGAATGGCTGAAGTTCCTTTAGTTGTTTATTTGGCTCAAAGACCTGGACCTGCGACAGGAGTTCCAACATATAACTCTCAAGGGGATTTAAATATAGCAAGACATGCAGGACATGGTGAATTCCCAAGAGTAGTTTTAGCATTTGGAGACCCAAAAGAATCTGAAGAATTAACAAATCAGGCATTTTATCTTTCTCAAAAATTCAAAATTCCTGTAATATTAGTTGGAGATAAACATTTAGGTGAAAGTGCTTACACAGTTACAGAAAAAGCAAAAATAATAAAGTCAAAAAAATCAACAAATTTAGCAAGATATGATAGTTATGAAAAAGATTCTAAAACTGGAAGCTCTACTGAAGATGCTTCAATTGTAAAAGCAAATGTTGAAAAAAGATTGAAAAAATCTTTAGATATTAAAAAAGATGTTTCAAAATTTGAACAATATAAAATAATTGGAAGAAAAAATTCTAAAAATATGATTGTATCTTGGGGTTCAACAAAAGGAGCAATTATAGATTCAATTATTGAAGAAAATTTAGATTGCAAATTTTTACAAATTTTATATATAGACCCTTTTCCAGAAAAAATAAAAAAAGAATTAGAAAATTCAGATAATATAATCTTGATTGAAAATAGTTCAACAGCACAACTCGGACAATTAATAGCAGAAAAAACAGGGATATTTATTAAAGATAAAAATAAAATATTAAAATATGATGGAAGACCTTTTTTAACTGATAAATTAAAAAAAGAAATTAAAAAAAGATTAAAATGAAAATTGAAACAAAGAGATTGATATTAAGACCCCCCAGAAAAAGTGATTGGAAAGATATTCTAGAAGGTGCAAGAGATTTGGATGTATCTAAAGAATTATCTGATGTGCCTCACCCTTACAAAAAGAAAGATGCTGAATGGTTTATAGATGATGTTATAAAAAAATGGGAGAAAAAAGAGAAAAAAAATTATACTTTTTTTATTGAATTAAAATCAGAGAAAAAAGTTATTGGAAGCACAAATCTTTATAGTATAAATCAACAAGATAGAGGGGCTAAAACAGGTTCTTGGATTAATAAAAAATATTGGAGAAAAGGATATATTCTGGAAGCAAAAATTCCAATATTAGATTTTGCATTTAATAAACTAAACTTAATAAAAATTGAAACAGAAGCTTTCGTTAAAAATAAAGCTTCAAATAATATGTCTAAAAAATTAGGTTTTAAAAAAGAAGGAACAAAAAGAAAAAGTTGTATTCCCAAAGCAACAGGAGAAATATTAGATAGTAATATTTATGGTATTTTAAAAGAAGAATGGGAAAAATCCAGGCCTAAATTAATAAAAAAAATGAATGAGAAATTAAAAAATGACAAATAATAATATCTTAACTCCTGTAAAATCAACCTGGTGTCCTGGTTGTTTTAATTTTCAAATACTTGCAGGTGTTAAAAACTTCTTAGAATCAGAAATAAAAAAAGGTAAGAAAAAAGATGATTTTGCTATGGTTGCTGGAATTGGGTGTCATGCAAAAATTTATGATTATTTAAATTTAAATGGAATTAATACCCTTCACGGAAGAGTTCTTCCAACATGTTTAGGATTAAAAATGGGAAACCCAAATTTAAATGTTTTGGGATTCTCAGGAGATGGAGATGCTTATGCTGAAGGAATGGGGCATTTAATTCATGCTGCAAGATACAATTCTAATTTCAAATATTTAGTTCATGACAATCAGGTATTTGCACTTACTGTAAGCCAACCAACCCCCACTTCTAAAATAGGATTCATTGATAAAACTAATCCTCAAGGGGTTAAACTTCATCCCTTGAATCCAATAAAATTAATGCTTGTTTCAGGAGCTGGTTTTGTTGCAAGAGTTTTTGCAGACATTAAACAAATTGAATGGGTTTTAAAAGAAGCAAACAAGCATGAAGGATTTGCATTTATTGAAATTCTTCAACCTTGTATAACTTTTCAGCCTCAAAAAGGATATAAAGAAAAATCATATTCATTACAAGATAAAAAAATAAATTATGATAAATCTAATTTACAAGAAGCATTAAAAAAAGCTGATGAATTTGATTATAATATTCTTGATGAAAAAACAAAAATTCCCACAGGAATATTTTATCAAAATCCTAATTCAAAGAATAGAGTTTTCGAAAATTTATTACCTCAAACTTTAGAACTAAAGAAAAAAAATATTTCTTGGAAAGATATTAATAGATAAGAGAGAAAAATTAAAAGAAAAAATTTAAATTAAATTACAACTAACTAAAATTTAACAGTTCCTAAACCAGAAGCTATTTAAAACAAATTTTTCTTTTAAATTCTATGAAATCATCTCTTAAATGTATAATACCTTCATGTGATTTTGAAACAGATATATTCGCAGATATAACAAATTGTAAAAAATGTGGAAATCTTTTAGATGTAGTTTATTCTGGACAAGATGCCTCAACAATTATAGAATTATCAAAATTAAGAAAAGCAAACCCTCAAAACATATTTGATAAAAGCGGAGTGTGGAGATTCAGAGAACTTTTACCTTTCCCATTAGGTGACAAGGATATATCTTCAGTGATAGTTTCTTTAGATGGAAAAGAAGGGCAAACTTCCCCTTTTAAGCTCACAGAAGTTGCCAAATATGTTGGAGCAAATAAAGATAATTTTTACTTACAATTTGAAGGAGATAATCCTACTGGTTCATTCAAAGATAATGGAATGGCTGCAGCATCAACTCATGCAAAAATGATGGGGAAAAGAAGAGTTGCTTGCGCTTCTACAGGAAATACTTCTGCATCAATGGCTGCATTCGCTGCAAATGAATTAGGAAAAATGGAATCAATAGTTTTTGTTGGAAATGATAAAATCGCAATTGGAAAATTAGCACAAAGTCTGGAATACGGATCAAAAGTTATACAAATTAAAGGAGACTTTGACGATGCAATGGATAAAGTGCTAGAGATAGGAAAAGAAGGAAATATTTACTTAATGAATTCAATTAATCCCTTCAGAATAGAGGGTCAAAAAACAATCATGTATCGAGCTTTAGAAGGGCTTGATTGGAAAGTCCCAGATTGGATAGTTGTTCCTGGAGGAAATTTAGGAAATACTTCCTCGTTTGGAAAATCTTTTTATGAATTAAAAAAACTTGGCATTATTGATAAAATTCCTAGAATTGCAGTAATCAATGTCAAAGGTGCAAACACTTTTGACAGAATTATTAATGAAGAAAAAATTACTTGGAATAATGGAGATGTTAATTTTGATAAGATTAAAAATTTTTATGAAAAGATGGATGAGGAAAACAGAAAAGCAAACACAATATGCTCTGCTATTGAAATTAATAGACCTGTAAATTTAATAAAAGCTTTGAGAGCTATTGAATGGAGTAATGGAGTAGTGAGGTCTGTTTCAGACAAAGATGCTCTTGATGCAAAAGCAATTGTAGGGAAAAATGGATTCGGATGCGAACCTGCGAGTGCAACAACTATTGCAGGGATAAAAAAATTAATTGAAGAAGGAATAATAAAAAAAGATGAGACAGTTATAGGAATCTTAACTGGACACCAACTTAAAGATCCCATAGCAACAATAAATTATCATACTAATGCAAGTAACAAATTTGCCAACATGCCAGTAGTAGTTGAAAATAATTTAGAAGATATTAAGAAAGCTATATCAAAAAATAATTAAATTAACTTAGTTCCCAAATATAAATTTCTTCATAAAATAATTTTTCTTTTCCTAAAAAATTCTTATTATAATTTTCTAATTCTAACTCAATATTTTCTAAAGGAGTATATGAACTCAAAAGAAGAAAAATTTTTCCATTTTTATTTAAATGAGTTTTTGCTTGTTTTAAAAATTTAATTATAACTTCATCCCCTTTTTCTCCCCCAGTTGTATCCTCTTTATTATCAAATTTGTCCTTTGCAAGATAAGGGGGATTAAAAATAATTAAATCAAATTTTCCTGGAATTTTCTCAAATAAATCAGAATATATACAATGAAATCCTAACGAATTACAATGATTAACTGAATTAATATTTATATCACAAGAAAAAATATTTTCTTTTTTAATCCCTGAATTAAGAGATGTCTCCAAATGAATTCCTGAACCAGTTCCAATTTCAAGGAACATTAAATTAGGATTTTGTTCTATGAGTTTAGGAATTTTTTTTTCTAATATTCTTGAAAGAAAATAAGAATCTTCTGAAGGATGATAAACATCTGAAGGAATTTTCGAAGTATTCATCTTAATTAACCCTTAATAAAACTCAAAATAGTTTCTTTAAAAAATAAAATTCCTACCAAAACTCCTACTAAAAGCAAAAGTAAAAATATCAAAATAATTATTATAAAAATTTTATTTGGACTTGTGGGTTTTTGAGAATAATCTGAAACTTTTTGTTTATTTTCTAAAGATGCTTTAGGAGGACTATAAAATTCATTTTGTTTAACAGATACTTGATTTGAAGAATTATTTAGAGAATTAGTTGAAGATTTAACTAATGGTTTAATTGAAGGTTTATTTAAAAATTCATTTGAAGAATTATTCATGGGTTTGTTTAAAGGTTTAATTATTGGCTGTTTTTGAAATTTATCTGAATAATTTGAAACATTTGAGCTAGGAATTATTTTATTTTTTATTGATTTTTTAAGAGTATGTAATTTTGATTTTCCTGGAATAAATTGTTTTTTAGAATAAGTTGGATATTTTGTCTGAGTAATATTTTTTTTAGATTGTAATTGAGAATTATATTCTGACTGAGTTTTTTTCTCAAATTCTCTTAACTGATAACCTCTTGCAGCTTCCATTATATCTCTTTTTTCGTAACCTGCATTATAAAAACTCTGCATAGCCTCTTGTAAACTTTCTCCCTGAGACATAGCTTGTTTTATCCCTGTTAAAATTTCTTCTTTTACCATTTTATTATTAATTAAAACTCAAAATTTTAATAATTTTCCATTTGAGCTTAAATGAGAAGTCTCTCCAAATTTGTAATTAAATTCTTTTGCCAAATCAATTAAAGGAGTTTCTTGTTCTAAAGAGCCATGAGCAGGAATTATGTGTTCTGGTTTTAACATATCTATTAATTCTCTTAAACTTTCTCTGCTTCCGTGTCCATGAACATGAATATCAGTCTGTATTCTTACCCCTTGTTTTCTTAATCTCTTATCCATTCTTTGTCTTGCTAAAATATTTATTGGCACAGGGATTACGCTTGATGAAAAAACTAAATTATCTCCACTTCTGAAATTAAATGGAGTTTTTCCGTTAGTTATTCTATCTAAAATAGAACCTGATTCTGCCTGATGTCCTGTACACACAACCAAATATTTTCCTCTGTCTTTTTCAATTTTTCTCAAAAAAGAATTTACTTGATTTTTATATTTAATCATTATCACTCTATTTTTAAAAGGACATTGATTAACTGATATTGCAGCATTTACATATTTATTAAGACTTCTTCCAATGAATACGATTTTTCTATTTGTTTTTTTTCCAAAATCAACTATGTTATTTAATCTTTCAATATGTGATGAAAAAGTTGTTATGAAAAATGCAGATTTTTTGTCTCTTACTAAAGAAAAAGCATCTTCAAGTAAATGCCTTGCTATTTTTTCCCCACCAGATTTTCTTTCTACTCCTGAATAAAGTGAATCAACTACAAGAACTTTTACTCCTTTTCTTCCCAACTCAATAAATTTTTTATAATTTGGTGGATTTCCCATAGTAGGATAATTATCAAACTTAAAATCTAATGCATAAAAGAAAATTCCATTTTTAGTATGTAATGCTAAAAAAACACACTGAATTGTAGAATGAGTTGTGTGAATAAATTCCACTTTGTAATTATCTGATTTTCCTTTTACTATATAAAATGAATCAGACTTCATTGTTCTTATATTATTTTTTACCCTATGTTTTCCATCTTTTATTATTGAATCTAAAACTGCCAAAGTGAAAGGAGTTCCAAAAATATCTGCTTTGGGATATCTTGCTGCAATGTAAGGAATAGCTCCGACATGATCTAAATGAGCGTGACTTATTAATATTGCTCTTACTTTATCTCTCCAACCTAATTTATCTAAGATTAAATCATCTGGGATTGCTCCGTTTTTTCTTAACTCATTTTCAGAATAAGATGCCTGTTGAGGGTCTTCATCTTGCATTTCAATAACTGCCGGCAAATAAACTCCTGCATCAAAAATAATCACATCATCATTAATCTTCACAGCAGTCATGTTTTTTCCAACTTCTTCAAAACCACCAATTGTACATACTTCCATTTTATTCATAATTTTTTCCTCTTTATTATTTAAATTAATTATGAAAAAAGAGTTTAAAAATGCTTGTGAGAAATTTAAATAAAAATTAAATCTTAACTAATTCAGGAGAAATTCCTGGAAATTCTAATCTTCCTAATAAAGAAATTATTTTTCTTTTATGTTTTTTTCTTTTTGGAGGGATATTAAAATCAATAGAACATATTAATGGGACTAAAGATGAAATATAACTACTTACAATAAAAACAGAAGAATTAACTTCTTTTGCAAAAGAAATATTTTTCTTAAGAGAATCTAAAGAAATATTTCTAATTTTAGAATACATTTCATTATTCATTAATGCAAAATAATTATTATTAAAATAATCTTCTTTGGATTTAATAATTTTAAACATAGGGGAATTACTTAACTGTTCAAGTTTAATAAAATCATTAAGAATTATTTCATATATTTGATGATTTGAATCATTCCATACTTTTCTATCAAAAACAATTTCGTTATTAACTGCATTTAAAACATCATAAACATCATCTACATCATCACTAAAATAAACATTCTTGGGGTAACTTTTTATCAAAGATTCTACTTTTCCAATTCCACAATAATCACATGCATTAATTAAAGTCATAAAAATATTAAAATAATTCCTATTATAAATATTGTTAAGATATAAAAACCTCTTTTCATATTGATATAAATGAAAGCATTAAAACCTTCTATGAAAGAAAATAAGAGATATCTTTTGATTAAAGGGAAAAATCTTAAAGAAAATATTGAAAAATCTATTCTTGAATTTATAGGAATTCTTGGAATGTCAAAAACAGGATTGAGTTTTATTAAATACAATAAAAAAGCAGAAACAGTAATTATATGTATAAATCGTGAAATGGTTAATGAAGTTAGAGCTAGTTTAGTTATATTTAAGGAGAAAATAGAAGTTAAAAAAGTTAGTGGAACTTTAAAAGGATTAGCTGGAAAGAAATGAGATTATAAAATTAATATATTTAATAATGAATTTAGATGAATTAAAAAATAAATTAAAGAGTTATAAAAAAGAAGATATAATTATAACAAGACATGCAGAATTACAAGCATTTTCTAGAGATGTTGAATTAAAAGAAGTTATATTAAATATTACAAATCCTGAAAAATTAGTTTTTACAAAAAAACAAGAATCGCAAAAACAAAATGAAGAAAAATATGATTGTTATTTTGCTTTTTCAAAACACTTATATCACAGATATATTTTAACAATAAATGGAAAGATTATTATAGTAACAATCATTAAAATAAACAGGGATTGGCAAAAAACAATAGGATAAAATGGAAAAATTTAATTTTAGTTATGATTTAGAAAATGATGATTTATTTATTTATTTAAAGGATAAAAAATCATCTGGAGCAATAGAACTTGGAAATTTCATTCTTGATTTTGATAAGGAGGGGAATTTGGTTGCTATACAAATTCTTAATATCTCGGAAATTTTGTCTAAATTTTTTACAAAAATTAAACAAGCATCTCAAATAAATGAAGTAAAAACAGAGATAGTAAATTTTAGAAATATGGAAGGTATAAAATTTAGTATCTCAGCAGATAATAAAGAAGAAACTGCAAATATTTTAATCCCACATATTAAAGAGAAAAGTCCTGTTTTAAGTTATTAAATATTTATAATATTTTATATAAAAATAATCCTAAATTTATTAGAGTAACGATTAATATAATAAATGTTAATTGTTTCATAATTTTTGTATGTTTTAATATTTCTTTATTTATCTTTTCTGAATTTTTACTATATTCTAAAGAATAATATGAATTTAAAGTTTGATATCCTAAAGGTGTTAAATGTAATGTATTCCCCTCATTTCCAATTAATCCTAATTTTTTATAATATATTATATTGGACATATTGTAATTCTTGGGCAATTCATTAGGAATTATGTAATGAATTGCTCCATGCCTATCTCTTCCTTCTTGAACTATTTTAAGAAATTGAATTATTTTATTATCCATTTTGCTTTAAACTATTTTCAATTAT
>CAYPDP010000015.1:0-12250 GCA_964409555.1 Candidatus Woesearchaeota archaeon
CAAAATCTTGCAGATTTTTTCACCCAAATAGCTTTCGGCGACTTCGTTAAATCCCAATGTTAAGTTCAATTGTATTTAGGTTCTAACTTTCTTTTTAAAAAAAGCAAAAAAAAGAATTTTAATTTTAAAGGAATTTGTTTCACTTAATTCATTTATGAAAATATTCTCTTAAGATATATATTAAATACAATTTTTGGATTAGTTATTAAAAATCATTTACTATTAATCTTTAAAAACAGATATTTAATAAATAGCCTTAAATATATTCTATAAAAGAGGAATAAATATGGATTATTATAAGTTAAATAAAGAAAAAATTATATCTCTTTTAAAATCAAATACTAATGGTTTAATTGATTCTGAGGTGAAAATTAGACAAGAAAAATTTGGTAAAAATACAATTAGTATTGGACATAAAGTTTCTTTTATTCAATTATTATTATATCAGTTTAAGAATTATCTTGCTTGGCTTTTAATTTTTCTTACAGTATTTGCCTTTTTTACAGGATTTTATTTTAACAAAAAAGAACAGGTAATTGGGGGAATTATTATTTCCATTATTATACTTGTTAATGTTTTTGTTGGTGCATATCAAGAATACAAATCTGAAAAAACTGCTCAATTGCTTAAATCAATGTTAAAAAATGAAGCAATGGTGTTAAGAAATAATAAAAAACAAAAGATTAATGCTGAAGAATTAGTTCCAGGAGATATTATTTTATTAGAAGAAGGAGATAAAGTTCCTGCAGATTTAAGGATTATAGAAAGTAAAGAATTTCGTGTAGATGAATCAATGCTTACTGGTGAAAGTAGGGCTGTTTTAAAGAATTCTTCTATTATTAGCAAAACAGTTCCTTTAGCAAATAGAAAAAATTTAATTTTTATGAATTCTTATATTGTAGGGGGAACTGCAGTATGTATAGTTATAAGAACAGGTAAAGAAACAGAAGTAGGGAAAATAGCTAAATCTTTAGATATGAAACAATCCTCTCCTTTTATTAAAGAAGTTGATCAGGCTAGTAAAAAAATAACTTATGTTGCACTTGCATTAATAATTATTGTTTCATTATTATTTTTTGTGAGAGGTAATAATTGGATATCTGTTTTTATGATTGCTTCTGCTTTAGTTATAGGTTCAATTCCAGAAGGGCTTCCAGCAATTGTTACTTTTACTTTGGCTTTAGGTTCTTTAAAACTTGCTAAGAATAATGTTCTTGTCAAAAAAAAATCCTTATTAGAAACATTAGGAAGTGTTGATGTTATTTGTACAGATAAAACTGGAACTCTTACTGAAAATCGTATGACTATAAAAAAATTATTTTTTGATATGGGGGTGTCAACGTCAGTTGATAAAATTTCTAAAAAAACTTTCTCTCATTTTTCTCATTGTGCATTATTAGCAAATGAAGCAAAAGATACAGATAAAGGATTTCAAGGAGGTTCAGAGGATACGTCTTTAATAGATTTTTTTAAGAATGAAGGAATTAGTATTTTAGAATTAAGAAAAAATTATCCTGCTCAAGATTTTGAACCATTTTCTTCAGAAAAGAAATATTCAAGTTCAACAAATAAAGTTGATGATGAAATTATAAAATACATGAAAGGAGCGCCTGAAATTATCCTTAATAAATGTGATTATTTACTTAGTAAAGGTATTGTTAAAAAATTTTCAGAATCAGAAAAAGAAAAAATTCTCAAAATATTAAAAGATTTTTCAGATGAATCTTTGAGAAGCATAGCTTTTTCTTATAGTGTTATAAAAAATAAAAATTTAGAGAATAAAAATATTTTCATAGGTTTTATTGGGATGTATGACAGTCCTAAAAAAGATGTTAAGAAAACTATTGAAATCATTTATCAAGCAGGAATTGAGATTAAAATGATTACTGGAGACAATATTCATACTGCAACTGCAATTGCAAAAGAGTGTGGATTTAAGAATATTAATGCAACTACTTGGGATGAGATAAAGGATTTGTCTGTGGATGAACTTAAATTGAAAGTCAAAGAAAATAATGTTTTTGCAAGAATGTCTCCTGAATTTAAATTGAAAATAGTATCTGCTCTTCAGGAAAATGGAAATCGGGTAGCTATTACAGGAGATGGAGTTAATGATGTTCCTGCATTAAAAAAAGCAGAAGTAGGAATTGTAATGGGTAATAAGGGGACAGATATAGCAAAAGAAGCAGCAGATTTAATTTTATTAGACGATAATTTATCATCTATTGTAGACGGAATTAAAGAAGGGAGAACAATTTTTTCCAATATTCGAAAAGTAATCAACTATCTTTTAACAGCTAATATTGCTGAAGTTTTTGTTGTTTTTTTAGGATCTATGTTTGGAGTTATGCCTTTTTTAGCAATACAACTTTTATGGGTAAATTTTGTTACAGATATAGCTCCAGCCATGGCATTGGGTTCAGATGCTCCACATAAAAATATTATGAAAAAAAAGCCTACAGGAAAAAATGAAAAATTAATAAACAAAAAAATTATTTTATTGACTGTATTTATTGGATTAAAAAAAGTAATAATAATTTTCTCATTATTTTATATTATTTATAAAATTACAGGTAATCTCATCTTAGCTCAAACAATGTCATTTACTTGGCTTGTAATGTCTCATTTTGTAAGAATAGCTGCAATAAGATTTGATGAAGGGGTTAAAATTCTTTCTAATAAATATGTAAATTGGGCTATGGCAATTCCAGTTTTATTTCAGTTGATAATCCTTTACACCCCTCTTTCAAAGTTTTTTCAAGTGGTGCCTTTAACATTGTTTGAATGGATAATTATAATAATTTCATTTATTATAGCTGTGGGGTTGGCAAAAATAATTACTTATTTAATTGATAAAAGTATTCCTGAAAAAGAATTAGACTATTGAATTGAAATTATTTAATAAATTATTTTTTATCTTAAATTTTTTTTAAATTAAATTTATTAAAACTTTAAAAACTCTTTTTTCTTAAATTAAATAATATAAAAGAGGAAATATAAATGAAACACAACAAAATTAAAAATTTTGAGCATTTCATTTTCTAAAGAAATAAATTTACAAAAATGAAACATAATCTTAAAATAACAATTATTTTATTAACAATGTTTATTGTTACGCAGTTTATTGGAATTTATGTTGTTAATCATTATTCTTCTGTAAAAGTTATTAATGGACAAATTCAAAATGTATCTTCTCCAAATTTGCCTTTTGGTATGACAAATCCTGAAGAAGCTAAAATAAAATGTGAGATAAATTCTTTTTATGATTTTTTTAGTTGCACACAATATCTTTATTCAATAATAATTGCGTTTATAATTGCAATTGCTTTACTATTTTTCTTAATGAAATTTAATGCAGAATTTATATTGAGGTTATGGTTTTTTGTTGTCGTGGCAATCGCGTTAGGAATATCTTTTAATTCAATTATTCCTTCAAAATTCATATATCCTTCTTTATTAGCATTAGTCATAGCTTTACCTTTATCTTTTATTAAAATTTATAAAAGAGGATTTTTAGTTCATAATTTTACAGAGTTATTAATTTATCCAGGAATTGCAGCGGTTTTTGTTCCAATACTTAATGTTTATACAATAATTATTTTATTATTAATAATTTCTGCTTATGATATGTGGGCTGTTTGGCATTCAGGAATTATGCAAAAAATGGCAAAATATCAAATAGATAAGTTAAATCTTTTTTCAGGATTTTTTATTCCAACTATTTCAAAAAGTCTTAAAAAGAAGTTGAAAAAAGAGAAAATTTCTAAATTAGAAAAAGGAAAATCCAAGGAGAAAAAAATAAAAGTTAATATTGCTATTTTAGGTGGAGGAGATGTTATTTTTCCAATAATAACTGCTGGAGTAATGTTAAGAACTTTAGGTATTGGTTCAGCAATATTTGTTATCTTAGGAGCAACTTTAGGTTTAGGATATTTATTATTTTCTGCAGAAAAAAAGAAATTCTACCCTGCAATGCCTTTTATTACAGCAGGAATGTTTTTAGGAATTGTTTTAAGTTATCTTATTTTTTAAATTAATTTTATTATTAGTTTTATTTTCTTCTTCTGTTTTTCTATTTATATATTTACAATAAGATTCAAGATTCCCTTCAGGAGAATATTCTACACCTGAAATATCTCCTTTTCTATTCTATTAAAAAAATAGATTCTTTTAATTTTTGGTTCTTCAAGAGTATAATCTTTTCCATAAAAAGGTTTAAGATAAACCCACTCTTCATCAATAGAATGGATAACACCTAACATGGTATTGTTCCCATTAATATTATAAATAATTACTTCTTTTCCAATATCTTTCTTAAAAATATCTTCTTTTTTAGATAATCCAAATTCATTTGTCATATTTCTTTAAAATATATACTATTTATAAATCTTTCTAATTGTTCTTACTCAAGGAAAGTAACATAACCCAAAGATTTATAAAGGATAATTATTATTCTTTAGTAATAAAAATATTAACATAAAATAAAAATGGAAAGTAAAAATAGAAAGGAAAATTATCATTTGGATATATTCAAGGGGAAAGATGGAGATGTTATTTTTTATACACCTTTAATTGTAGATGGAAGTTCCCATAATAATTGTGTTTATGAGGGTAGTATGGGAGAATTAGTAGGTTTTTTTAGTCCTTATGTTCCCCATTCTGGAAGAGATGAAGAGGTAAAGAGATTATGTAGTGATGCCTCAATTAAAGTTTCAGGTATTAATGATAAAAGTAAGAGAATGGAGATAGAATCAGATTTAATATTAAAGATATTGGGAAAATGGGAGAAATCTCACAAATAATAAAATGTTAGTAAAACAAGAATTAATCAGCAAAGTGAAAGACTATTTTGGTCTTAATATTTATGAGACTAAAGTTTGGTTAGCTTTGCTTAGTAAGGGTATTGCTTCGGCAGGAGAAATTGCAACAATTTCTGGAGTTCCAAGATCAAGAACATATGATGTTTTAGAAACTCTTGAGAAAAGAGGATTTGCAATAATAAAACTTGGAAAACCTGTTAAATATATAGGTATTAAACCAAATGTTATTTTGGAAAAACTTAAAAATAATGTGAAAACTAATGCTGAAGAAAAAATAGTAAGTTTATCAAAAGTAAAAAATACTGAGGAATTTTCATTTATTGAATCATTATATAAGGTAGGAATAAAACCAATTAAAAGAGAAGATGTTTCAGCAGCATTAAAAGGAAAATCAAATATTTCTAATTATCTTAGAGAAATATTACAAAATGCAAAAAAAGAAGTTATTATTTGTGCAAATGCTTCAGATATCTTTTCAAAAACAAAAATTTTTCAACAAACATTTGAAATTCTTAAAAAAGCAAACATTAAAATAAAATTGGGATTATCCGGAGAAGAAGATATTATTAAAAAAATAAGTTCTCAATTAGAAATAAAAATAAAAAAAGTAAATATTGATGCTAAATTTTTTATTATTGATAGAAAAGAGATATTATTTTATTTATCAAAAAATTCTGATGAGGAGAACATGGCAATCTGGCTTAATTCAGAATTTTTTTCAGAAGCTTTTGCCTCTTTATTTGAGAAAACTTTAAGGGAGAAATAAGAAAACATGGAAGAAAAAATTGATTTTAGTTTAAAAAAATATGTTGAAAAATTTTGTAAAGAACTTAAAGAAAAAAATTATTCTGTTGCTTTAAAGACAATTAACCTTACAGATTGTTTTGCCCTTTATATCTATCAAGAAAGAGTTAATTCTATTAATGATTTTGGGAAAGAAGGAATTTATTCTGGAGATGAAGTTAAGAATAAAATTTTGGATTTAACTAGTCAATATAATAAATTTAGAGAGGTATTAGGAAATTTATCCTCTGAATTAGAAAAAGGAAATAATTTATATAGAAATGCTGAAAAAAAGAGATTAAAATGTCTGGAAGAAATTGTGAAAAAAGCTAGTCATAGATTAGGAAATACTATTTCAGATATAACAAATTAATCAATAATTTTTAATTCAGTAATATACATTTCTTTTATTCTTTGCTTATTTTTTTCTTTCCATTTCTCAATAAACTTTTTAATATTAAATTTAATTTTTTCTTTTGCAAAAATTTTATTTTTTTTAATAAATGTATTTTTATGTTTCTTTTTGAATATTAAAACATTATTTTTGTCTTTAATTTTTGGTCCATTAAATATTATTTCTTTTTTTGGTTTTATTACAAAAAAAACTTCGGCATTTTTTTTATTTTTTATAGGATAATCAAATCCTTTATTTTTTATTTCGAAAAATTTATTTATTTCCTTAGTTAGATGGTTATAAAATTTTAATAATTTACTTCCAGAGACATCCCCATCTTGTTTATTTGTATATAATTCTAATAAAATAAATTCATATTTTTTCTTTATAGAATTATTTTTTATTTTGTTTAAATCTTGTTTTTTTATTTTAAATACATTAACATTAGGATTTTTAATAAATTTTTTACATTCTTTTTTAAATTTTTCAAAAGTTTTTTCTGATAAAGCTGCAAGAGCATTTCTTTGTTTAAATGTGGGGTCAATTAAAATTATTGGAGATTTTAATTTTGAGCTGTTTATATTCATTAATATTTCTTGCTTATTTTTAAATTGTTTTTCAATATCTATTATTATTTTTTCTTTATTATTATTTTTTGTAATTGCTTTTATAAATTTTAAAAAATTTCCATAATAACATATTAATAATTCAAGACCATATCCTGAAAATCCATTTATATATGACTCAGCACCATAACATTTTGTTGAATAACAAAATGCTTTTGCAAGAAGAATTTCATCAAGAATTTTTTCGGATTTTACTTTTCTTTTAAGGTATTTAACATGAGAATAAGAAAGGTCAGTAATATTTTCTGATTCTCTAGGATTTTTAACCTTAATAACTGGAACAATTTCTAAAAAGAATTTTTTATTTATATCTATTTTAAAATAATCTCTAGACCCATGAATTCTTTTTATATTATTTAGATGTTTTATTTTTTTTAAACAACCAATTATTTTTTCAGTTAAATCAGAAATATTTTCTTTTTTATATTTTTTATTAAATCTAATAAAAATATCAATATCATATCTATCTTTCCTCATTATTGTTTTTTTTGCTAAACTCCCCCCTATAAAAATATTTGCATCAATTTTATGTTTTTTAATTTCAGCATTAACTTCTTTTAAGAATTCTTTTTTACATTCATTAATTTCTTTTAAGTCTTCTTTTAAAGGTCTTACATCTTCAATAACTTTCTTCAAAATACTATTTATGTTCTCTTTTTTTTGTTGCATATTATATACTATTAAAAAGACTTTTTATATCTTTTTTAGAATTATTTATTTATCTTTTTCAGGATTTCTTATTTCTTTTAAATCTTTAATATTCTTGTTTATAGTTGTTGAAATATCAATTAAGTATTTTCCTTCTTCAAGTTTATATACTAAAGGTCGGTCTTTTTTAAATAAATTTACTACATCAAGTTCAAATTTTCCATCCCCTATTGCTCTTACAGATTCAAAATCAAGAATAACTGGAGCCTCTTCATCTACAATTCTTGCCATTTCTCTAATATCTTTTTCAACTTGTTTTTTTTCTTTTTCAGGAATTTCAATAGGATTTTCTTTGGCTTTTATTAATTGTTCTTCTTTTACATAAAAAAAGAATCTACCTTTACAATCATCACATCCTTCTAATAATTCTTTACTTCCAATAGGAATAATTCTCTTGCAGTGTACACATTGATGAGGCATTTTAATAATTTTTACTTAATAATATAAAAAGAAGAGTATTTAATTTTTTCTAAAAACAATAATTTATAAATGAAAAGTTATTGCGTTTTAATAAGGAAAAATGATAAAAATAAAGGATTTTAAATGGAAAAAAGGAATTACTGTAAAAGAACTAGTTGAGAACTATCAACAAATAGGTTATCAGAGTATTGAATTAGCGAGAGTATCTGAAGTTTTTGTAAAGATGAAAAAAAATAACGCGAAAATATTTTTAACTTTTACTTCAAATATGGTAACTTCAGGATTAAGAGGTTTTTTTGCCCAGATTATAGATTTAGGGATGGCAAATGTTATTGTAACAACTGTTGGAGGAATTGAAGAAGATATAATGAAAGCAATAGGGGAAGATTTTGGAATAGGAAATTTTAATACTGATGATGTTGAACTTCACGAACAAGGTATAAACAGAGTTGGAAATATTTTAATAAATAATGAAAGTTATATGAAATTTGAGGATTGGATGTTACCAATGTTAACCAAGCTTTATGAAAAGAAAAAAAGATGGACTGTTTCAGAAATGTTAAGGGAAATAGGTTTAAATTTAAATGATGAAGATTCAATTCTTTATCAGGCTGCTAAAAATAATGTTCCAATTTTTTGTCCTGCAATAACAGACGGAGCATTAGGATTTCATTTATATTTATTTCAGCAAAAACATCCAGATTTTATCGTGGATGTAGTTCAAGATTTTGGAAATATATTATTAACAACAACACACGATGATAATAAAGGTGTTATTGCTTTAGGAGGAAGCATTTCAAAACATCATGCAATTCTTTGCACTCTTCTTAATGGTGGTGCTAATTATGCGGCTTATATGACAACTGCCCATAAAACTTCTGGCTCAATGTCTGGTGCAACAACAAATGAAGCTAAATCTTGGGGGAAAGTAAAAGATGAAGCAGATATTGCAACTGCGATTGGAGATGTTACAATTATGTTTCCTCTGGCCATGATTAATGCTCTTGAACAATTGGATAAAGAAAATCTACTTAAAAAATGAAACCTCAATTTTTAATTTCAAAAAGTAAAGTTTTTGAACAATTTAATTTAGTCAAAGAATTATCAGACATAGTTTCTTACAGTTCTAAAACAAATCCTAAAATAACAAAAATATTAGAAGATAATACTGATAGTTTATTTAGCATTCATTTAGATACTGAATTGAAGAATGTAAAAGATTTATCAAGAATTATATTTCTCGCTCAAGGTTGGAATAAAGAAAAAATTGATGAATTAATTAAAAAAAATATTTCTTGGTTTGTTATTGATAATTTAGAGGATTTGAAAATATTTAAAGAATACTTAAATAATAATTCTGTTAAAGTTAATTTACTTTTAAGGTTAAATTTAAGGGAACATTCAATCAGATCAGAAAGATATTATGTGTTTGGAATGTATTCTAAAGATATTGAGAGAGAAATTAAAGAAATAAAATCAAAAGTTAATAAAATTGGAGTTCATTTTCATAGAAAAAGTCAGAATATAAGTGAATGGAATATCAAATTTGAACTTGAAAATACTTTCTCAAAAGATTTTTTTAAGCTGTTAGATATTATATGTATTGGAGGAGGATTGCCCTCAGTTTATACAAATACCAATAAAGATGTTTTTAATAATATATTTGAGAAAATAAAAGAATTAAAAATTTGGATGAATGATAAAGAAATAAAACTAATGATTGAACCTGGAAGATTTATTGCAGCTCCTGCAGGTAAATTAGTTACAGAAATTATAGCTATACACGGAAATACAATCATTGTTAATGCTTCAGTATACAATGGAGATTTAGATGCTTTAATTGTTCCTGTAAAACTTTTAGTTGAAGGAGAATTAAAAAACGGAAAAGACTACATGATTAAAGGAATAACTCCTTGTTCTATGGATTTGTTTAGATATAAAGTTTATCTGGAAGAAAAGAAAAAAGGAGATGAAATAGTTTTTATTAATGCAGGAGCATATAATTTTTTATCTGATTTTTGTGATATTGAACCAGTTGAGACAAAGATTGTTGAATGATATTTAATTAATATTAGTTAAAAAAAATTTCAATAAATTTTATATATCAAATTAGATATAAAATTCTATGAAAATATACTTAATTTTTAAAACAATTTTCTTTACTCTTTATTTTATATAATTAAATCTTCATCCATTTTCTTTTTCTAAAAAAAAAATATTCATAAACTTCTTAAATTTTCTGAGGGTTTTATTTCTGATATTTTTTTTGCTAAAATAAAAGAAACAAGAAGCGAGACAGCAAGAATCATAATGAAATATTCAACCATTGAAGTTAATGATATGCTTATTGGTATTGAAACAACTGTTTTATTTAATCCAGAACCTGCTGTTTGAATAGTTATCTGCCCAAATAAACTTAAAATAATAAAACTAATAATCAATCCAATAAAAAAACCTATGATTGTTTGAATAAAAAGTTCTGTTGTTATTTGTTTAATGATATTTTTCTTAGTCCATCCAACAGCCCTCAAAATCCCAATATCTTTTTTTCTTTCCAGTAAATTTATTGTGTTTATCTTAAGCAATATAAGAACGACTATCAATATTATTATTCCTGTTCCAAGATAATAGAATTTTCGATAAATATTGATTACGTTTGATAAAGATGCAGAAATTGAGTTTGCAGAAAGAATGACTATTTCATTATTAAATTTTTTAATTTCATTTTTAACTAATTTTTCATTTGACAATTTATTTAAACTTAAATATATCTGGTTAAATTTCTTATTTCCGATTAGATTCTGTGCATCATCTACATTTAGATAAATATTTGATGAAAATATCTGGCTATTATCTTCACTTGCCAAAGTTCCAACTATTTCAAATGATTTATTTCCTAGGATAATATTTTTACCGACACTTAAATGATTGAATCTAGCAAAATGTTTTTCTACTACTGCTTTATCGCTATCATCCTTGTTTAGAAATCTTCCCTTGTAAATTTGAGACGCTCTTTTGATATAGATTTCAGAGTTTGGTTCAATTCCTTCTATTGTTATAAAGCCCTTTTTTTCGAAATTCCAAATTATAAGTGATTTAGAAATATTCTTTATATGATTAACATTAGATAACTTTTTTATTTCTTTTTCATTAAAAAATTCTTTACCAAATGGTGTTCTTATCTTTGAATTAAATTGTATTGTTGTGTTGTTTGTTTTTTGCAATATTAAGTCAGAATTTATGTTCTTGAATGGCTGATATATTCCTGAAGAGTATGCATTCATCACTCCTGAAAAGAGAAAAAGCATAGTTGTAATAATAGTAATAGTCAATATAATAGTTGTAGTCTTTGACTTTCTTCTAATTAACTCTTTAATTACATACGTGAAATACATTTTATCACTTTTTAGTCTTTCTAATCAGAAACCACACAACTGCACAAGTAATTACAGATATCACTACAAATATTATGAACATATTTAAACCATTGCTGCTTTTTGGATTATCTACTGGAGTCACATTTCCTTTATTGTTTAACAAATCTGAGATCACAACATCTAAATCTTTTTTTGTCCATTGCTGACCTTCAAACCACTGAAATGTAACTTCTTTCCCATTTATATTGTATTGGTATTTTCCGTTTATAACAACATTTAAGTGGGCTGTCAATCCATGTTCTTGAGAATATTTTTGTCCTTCTTCACTTTCTATATCTATAAGTTTAAGAGTTACATCTGAGCCATATTTTGAAGTTACTTCTTTTATCACATTAACTGTTGGTTGCATTGGACCGTGGTTAACCATTCCTAAAACAACAACTTCCACTTTATTGTTAGGTAATGCTGAAACTACTGAAACAAATAAAAATAAACTTAATATTATTATTGAAATTTTCTTATTCATTCTTTATTACCTCCTTTCATATTTGAATCGTCATTGATGATTTCTCCATCTTTTAGTTTTATTATCCTGTCTGAGTTTTTTGCTATTTCATCATCATGAGTAATTATAATTAAAGTGAGATTTTTCTTTTCGTTTAATTCTCTTAAAAGTTTCATTATTTCTGTTCCGGTTTTTGAGTCAAGGTTTCCTGTTGGTTCATCTGCAAAAATAAGTTTTGGATTATTGATTAGTGCTCTTGCTATTGCTACTCTTTGTTGCTCTCCACCAGATAATTCGTTTGGGTAATGTATCAATCTATGAGATAGACCTACATCTCCTGCAATTTTTTCTGCCTTTTTAATCATATTTTCTTTAGTTGTTTCTGTTGGGAATAATGGCAAAGCAATATTTTCAATAACATTTAAAGTCTGGATTAGATTAAAAGACTGAAAGACTATACCTATATTTTCTCTTCTAAATAACGCAAGTTCATCTTCACTCATTTTAGTTAAGTCAGTTTTATTAAATAATATCTGGCCTTTACTTATCTTTTCAAGACCTGCTAAAAGACTAAGTAAAGTTGTTTTTCCAGAACCTGAATGTCCCTGAATTGCCAA
>CAYPDP010000016.1:0-2591 GCA_964409555.1 Candidatus Woesearchaeota archaeon
TTTCTAAGATTAAAAAGAAAGATAATTATTTAGATGTTAAGAGGAAAGAATTTTTTAATAAAAATAGGTGATTAAGAATTTAGATAAAAATTTGTTACTATTTTATAATTATATTAATCAAAAGATTTAAAAATATTAAAAAATAATTAAATTAATGGTATTTGGGTTATTAAATAAAATAGATAATTCTCTGATATATGTTGCTAATAAGTCAGTTAAAAGCTGGAATTGGGTTACAGGAGGTAATAAAGAGGACTTATCGAATTTCTTATTAAATGTAGCCCCTATATTGGAATCAACAGGATTTGTTTTGAGTGATGTTAAAAATTTATATTTTGTTCCTATTTTTTTTATCTCAAGTTATTTAACAAAAAAAGATAATAAATCTTATATTAATAAAGAAAAAATTCTTGCAGAGGAAGGTTTAAAGATTAATCCTAGAGATATGGATGTAAGAAGAAATAAATTTTTAGGAAAAACATTTTTTGTATTTGGTACTGGACTTTCTTTAATTAATTTTACTTCCTCCAAAGAGGATTACGGTGTAGCAATTGCAGGTGTTGGTAATTTTCTTAGAGGATTATCTCATTATTCTATAATGGCTGATAATACTTCTAGAAGAAAAAATGTTTTAAGTAGATCAAAAGATAAATTAGTTGAAAAATTAAAAGATTTTAGTTTTTTTCCTGAGCTCGAACCTGTAAGAATTCCTATTGAATATTCTAAAAAAATTTCTAATTATTTTTAGTTATAAGTTCAGTTGTTTTTGATTTTCTTTTTTATTCTTTTCAAAGGACCATTCAGGACAGGTAGATTTGTATTCACACCAGTTACAGAGAATTGATTTGTTAGAAGGAAATTCTTTTGTTGATTCTATTTTATTTATTAAACTTATTATTTCTTTTTTAAGTTGTTCTAATTGTTCATTTGTTCTTCTTGAGCAAATTTTTTTGTCATGTGCTAAATAATGCCATACAAGACAAACATTTTTTTCTTTTCCAAAAATTTCTTTTATTGCAATTGAGTATAAAGCTAGTTGTCTATCATTTTCAATTTTTTCTTTGCTTGGAAGACTATTTGCTGTTTTATAATCATGAATTTCATATTCCTTATTTTTAATATTATATGAAATTCTATCAACATATCCTATTATTTTATAATTCTTTTCTTCATCTAAATTAACATCAATTCTTTTTTCAGTTTCTAAAGTATTGTCATCAAATGGATGATGTCTTGTATAATATGTAACTAAAAAATTTATTCCTTTATTGAAATAATCTTTTTCAGATAAATTATTTTTTACAATAACAATTTTCTCATTATAACCCTCTTTCCATTTATTTATGTAAATAATTAGTATATCATCCATACTCGGAATTTTCTCTTTTTTAATTTCCTCGTATAAATATTCTAATACTTCATGAACTATAGAACCCAATAGAGATTCAATAGTTTTTTCTATTTCAGGTTTTATTTTATCAATATATCTGTATTTGTATTTTAAACGACATTGTTCGAAAGTGCTTAATCTTGAATGAGAATATGTTGGCATGAATAAATTTTATTTTCTTCAGTTATAAATTTAACTTTTAAAAATATAATAACATTTAAATACTCTTTTTTATTAAAATGAATAATATGGTGATTAAAGATAATGGTGCTAAAATTAATATTTTCTTTGTAATATTATTTTTAATTGTAAGTTTATTTGCTGTAAGTGTTATTGCACAAAGTAATGATTCTGTTAATTCAATTTCTGTTAATTCTGAAGATACAGGTTTAAATATAAATTCAGAAGATGTTTTTAATACATTAGAATCTGGGGAGATTGATATAGTTACAAAGGATAATAAAGAAGTTATAGATAATGTGACTTCAGAAGTTTTAGATGAAATTGAGAAAGAGATTGAGGTGGGTAATGGTAATTCAATATTTGGAATGAGTCAAGTTACTATTGGTGAAGGTTTTATACTTAATGATGATGAATCTAATGCTGAATTTTTTAAAGCAATATGGGTTTTAAAAAAATTTGTTAAAGATGTTCCAGATACTGAAAATGTTTCAGAAGTAAAAATAGGACAAAAAGATATTGGATATGTTATTATAGGTAGAGGGGATTCTAAAGAGAGATTTAAAGTAGAGTTTAAAAATTATGATTTTAATTCAAGTAAAATAATTTTTGATTTATTTAATAAAGATAAAAATTTTGTTGGAACTTTAGAAATAAAATCAAAAAGGTACGATAGAATTACTTTATGGTTTGGAACACTTATTTTAGATAATAATTCTGGAGATTATGTTGGAACATGGAAAGTAACAGCAGTATCAAAATCAAAAATAATTAAGTCTAAAATTGATAGACCTTCAAGTTGGAATATATTTGCATTTAAGTCTAGAAGAGATGCTAAATTTAAAGAACATATTCAAGAAAGACTTTTTGAAGATGAAGGTTTTGATCAAAATATAACTAAAAGTGAATTAAGAAGATTAGATAATGAAGGTGAAAGAGAACATTCAAAAATAAAGGTAAGAAGAAGAGAAAGAAAAGAAATTAGAGAGAATAAAAGAGAAAGATTTAAGGAGATTAGAGA
>CAYPDP010000016.1:2691-11925 GCA_964409555.1 Candidatus Woesearchaeota archaeon
AAAGAGAAAAAAGAAAAGAAATTAGAGAAAATGAGAAGGAAAGAAAAAATAATAATTTAGAAAAAGATATAGTAAGAAAAGTTGATGTAGAGGTTAAAAATAATACTAATCTTACTGATAATTTAATTTAGTATTTTATATTAATTATTTTTATTTTTTAGGGATAATCATAATTTTTTTAAAGATACCTCTTAATAAAATATTTAAACCTTTTTTAATAATATTTTTATGTAATCAATATATATGTTTTATTAAAATGTTTGAAAAATATTGTAAAGAATGTGGGGAATGTTGTTCAAGTAAAAATGGTATTCCTGTAACAAAAAAAGATATTAAGAGATGGAATAAAGGTGGAGAATATGGGATTATAAAAATGATTGAAAAAAAAGAGAAAAATTCAATAATTCCTTTAGGAAATAATGGTTATTGTATTTTTCTTGATAAAAAAGAGAATAAGATGAAATGTTCAATTTATAGTTTAAGGCCAGAAGTTTGTAAAAATTTTCCTTTGACATTAAGTGGAACATTATATTATTATCCAGAAGATTGTGGGATTGTAAGGGCTTTAATAAGAACACCTAGTTTTCATTTTAAAAGTTAATAATATTTTTAGAATAATTCTATTATATTATTTCTCCCCATCCAATTAATCTCCAATGGTTTTTTATGTTTCTTGCAATCCCAACATTATCTCCTTTTAATGCAACTAAAGGAATGTTTAAACTTAATTCAATTTCATTCCCATTATTTTTTATTATTTCAATAGTTCCGACAGTTATAGTTGTATTTACATTTAACATTAATACCTCTTTTGTTTTTAATGGTTCAATTTTTTTATTTTCATTTTCTCCAAATACTTCTTCAAATATTTTTGATTTTATTTTTATTCTATAACTTATCTCTGGAAGTTCATTTAAAGAAGAAACAAGACATCCTATTAATGAATCGGTTTTAGTCATATAAGGATCTAAAGATGTTTCTATAGATATACTTGCTCCAGGGTGTATTTCTTGAACTGATTTATTTCCTTTATGGAGAGATAATATTTTTGCAGTAAGAGTTTTATAATTATTTTGATGAGTTTTTTTAATGCTTAATCCTGGTTTTATTTCTATATTGTCTCCAATTTTTAATATACCTTTTTTTAATATACCTCCTAATACTCCTCCTTTTATATTTTCTATTGATGTTCCTGGTTTATTTATATCAAAACTTCTTGCAACTAAAAAAATTGGTTTTGATTCAGTGTCTCTTTTGGGAATTTCAATTTTTAATATTTCTTCAATTATTTTATTAATATTTATTTCTTGTTCTGCAGAAACCGGGATTATTGGTGATTTTTCAGCAATAGTTCCTTTTACAAATTCTTTTATTTTTTTATAATTATTAATTGCTTTTTCTTTAGAAACAAGGTCTATTTTATTTTGAACTATTATAATATTTTTTATTTTTTTTGCTTGCAATACTGTGAAATGTTCACGAGTTTGAGGTTTTATTCCTTCAGTTGCCGATATAACAAGTATTGCTGCGTCAATTGTTGCTGCTCCTGAGAGCATTGTTGCCATAAGCATCTCATGTCCTGGAGCATCAATAAAACTAATATATCTTAAAGCTTTACAAGACTTTCCTTTAATTTCTTTATTTGTATAAATATTTCCGCATTTATAGATAGTCATATCGGCATAACCTAGCTTGATTGTTATACCTCTTTTTAGTTCTTCTGAATGAGTGTCTGTAAATTTTCCAGAAAGTTTGCTTAAAAGAGTTGTTTTTCCGTGGTCGATATGTCCAATAACTCCAATATTTAATTCAGGTAATTCGTTAATTTGTTCAGTCATATAAATTTAAGAAAAAGTAGGTTAAAAAAGGTTTTGGGTTGTTATACAATAGTTGAATCACTTTCTTTATAGATTTCTTTTACTGGTTTTTTACAGTATTTAGGGACTATTATTTCATCACCATATTGTAAATTTCCTGGATTAATTTTGTTAAGTTCTCTAATTTTATAAACTACTTCTCTTGTATCTAGGTTTCCTATTTCTTTAGGACAATCTTTTTTTAATGATTGTGCAATATTCCAGTATGTTTTATTTTTTGCATCAATATTTATTGTGTTAGTAGAAGAATAATTATCAAGAATCTTTTCTGTTTTATTCCATGAATATCCAGATAAAGCATATATTAAAGTTCCAGCTATTGCTGTTGAAATTATAATTTTTTTTAAACCAGATTTTACTTTATCTTCAAGTCTTTTATTTTGTTTTCTCATAATATATAGGAGAATTAATGGTTTATAAATCTTTCTATTTTGTTATTTCTTAAGAATAGTAACAGATTTAAGAAGAATCAGTTGTAATTTGTTCTTTTTTCTCAGGAGCTTTATTTTGTTCTGGGAAAATTTCAGAAAGTTTTTTTGAACCTTCTTTTATAACTTTTAAATTTATTTGAGAAATTTCTTCAGAGATTATTTTTCCTCTAATAGTTTTTCTAAGCCTTAGACCTTTAGGTGTTTTATTCACTTTTTTATCTCCTTTTGGTTTTTTATGCATTCCTTTTCCATATCTTAAGAGAACTCTTTTAAGTCCAAATCCTTCAACTTCTTTCATTGATGTGAATCCTGATTTGTCACTAGTCCCTGTTATCTCAAGCTCATAGCCTGTAAGTTCTGGGTTTATTTCAATTCCAGATATTTTATCATGAAGGGATTTATCAATTAGAGATTCAGCTTCAGATTCCATTTTGTATGTCTTTCCTGATTTCTCTGAAATATTTATTTTAAATGTCATAATTATTTATAAAAAAGTTTACTTATAAAACTTTTGAATTATATGTTGCTAATTTAATGGGAGTTTTTAGGTCTTAATCCGTATACTATAATTTGTATTTTATCATATTTAATATTTACTTCACTTAGTATTATTTTTTTATACCCTTTTCTTTTATAATGGTTTTTTATTTCTTTAAGAATTTTTTTTGTTATGTTTCTTTCTAAAGATATTGGTTCAATATTATATTCAGGATTATCTTTTTCAATTTCTTTAATATTTTTTTCAGAACAGGATATTCCCCATACTTTTTCTTCAATTGTCATTTTATATTTAATTTAATAATTTTTATTTTTACATTCCCCAATCTGCTTTTTCTTGTCTTTTGATTTCTGCAATTTCTTGCAGAATTTTTATCTCATTTCCTGAAAGAAGGTCTTTATTTTTTTTAAATTTTTTAAATTGATTTTCAGATATATCTGAATATAAAAGTTCATAATCTTTTAATTGTCTTTCAAAATTTACTCCTGGTATGGATATTGCAACTTCCATTTCTTCATGAGCTTCTTTAACTGATTTGTTTTCAGATTGAATATTTTTTATTCTTCCAATTTTTTCATTTTTATTATTAATTACATTTAATCCTGAAATTAATTTTCCAACTTCAATTTTAACACCAAATATTGTAGGATTTGTATTTCTGAAAACATATTGATGAAGAATTTTTAATTTGCATAAAGTCGCAAGTTCCATTAAACGATTTTTCTCTATTTCTTTACTTTTTTCTATTCTAAATAAAGTTAAGTTTTCAATTAATTTATAAATAACTTCGTCAGTTAATATTTTTATTTTATCTTGAATTCTAAGTTCTTTTACTAATTCTTTTGCGTCTTCATCAATTGAAATATTGAAACCAACTATTATTGCATCAAGCTCATTTATATCAAGATTTGCTTTTGCTGAGATAACATCTGTTTTATTTATATTTCCAATATTTGCTTTAACAACCGGAATATTTTTTTCTTTTAATAAAACTAGGAGTGCTTCCAAGCTTCCTAGAGAATCGGCTTTTGCAATTATTCCTTTTTTCTCTGTTTTGATACTTTCTCCAATATCTTTTTTAAATAACTCTTTGATTTTTTCTTTTTCCCCTTTTTCTCCATGATAAACTACAAAAGGCATTCCCGGAATTGAGTTAGTTTTTTCAACAAATTGTATTCTTAATCCTGTAGAAGCCTTTACTTTTTCTTTTGGTTTGAATTTTGCACATAAAGGTTCTATTTCTTCAAGAATTCTTATTTTTGTTATTATTGGTTCTGAATTAGTATCAAAATTAGATATTGCTATTTCACTGTCTTTTGAAAGTTCTCCATCATATAATATTGCTTCAGTATAATTTATTGATTTTTCTTTTTTTATTTCAAGTAAAACTCCTTTTGCATCTTTCCCTAATGTTAATTTATCTCCAAGATATTTTTGACTTATACCACAAAGCATCATTATTAATTCAGGAATTCCCTCGCTTGTTCTTGCAGAAGTTGGAACAAGGGCTATTTTTTTTGTAAAATCATTTATGTTGTAAAATAAATCTGCTTCAAATCCGTAAGAATTTAATGAACCAATTAAAGTCATATATCTTTCGTTAAAAAGTTGTTTTACATTTTCTTTTTGTAGGTTTATACTTTTTTTTAATTCTTCATTTTCTTTTTTCCAGCCACTTATATTATCTATTTTATTTAAAGCGATTATAAACGGAGTATGATTGTGTTTTAGAATTTTTATGACTTCTGCAGTTTGAGGTTTTATTCCTTCATTTATATCAATAACTAAAACTGCTAAATCTGCTAAAGAGCCCCCACGTTTTCTTAAATTTGTAAACGCTGCATGTCCTGGCGTATCTATAAATAAAAATCCTGGTATGTTTAATCTTATCCCTGAGCTGTCAATTAGCGGACAAGATGCTTTTAATTGATTCATAGGATAAGAAGTAAATGATATTTTCTGAGTAATATTTCCTGCTTCATTTTCTTGAACACAGCTCTGTCTAAGTTTATCCAAGATACTTGTTTTTCCGTGGTCTACATGTCCACATACTGTCACAATCGGTTGTCTTATTTCTTTAGTTTCCATATTAAAAAAGAGAAAATTAAGGATTTAAAGGTTTTGGAAAGAAGAAATATTTATTTAGATATAACATAAATTATAAAAGCCAATTAAGTTTGAAGAATTTATGAAAAGAAAAACAATTGATGAGATTAGTGAAAGATATGATTTGGAATTGGATAAAGTTGTATCTGAAATAATTAAAAATAAAGCGAAATTAGTTTTATTACAATTTCCAGATGGTTTAAAATTATATTCTAATGTTATTACAAATTATCTTAAAGATAAATTTAATGGAAATGTTGAATTTTTAATTTGGCTTGGAACTTGCTTTGGGGCTTGTGATACTCCAATAGGTCTTGAAGATAAAAAAATGGGTTTTAAAATAGATTTAGTAATCCAATTTGGTCATTCAAGTATGATGCCTATTTATTTGAATTAAAATAATTTTTATTAAATAATTTTATAGCCAACCTAAAAGAATAATAATTCCTATCAAGAATAATAAAATTCCTGCAATTAAATGGAGTCGTTTGATGTTTCTTTCTTTCCATTCTGATACTTCTTCAATTTTTGAAAAACCATAATAAACCATACCAACAATAATGAACATTGGTAATGTAAATAATATGTTGTAATATAAAAGCCAAGGTATTGCATTTATAATTCCTAATTCTGATAAAAGACCTGATGCAATTATATAAGGTCCGATTGTGCAAGGTAATAAAAAAATAGTAACTAGAAAACCAATAACAAATGCTCCTTTGATAGAAGTTATTTTTTTAATGAATATTTTTGCATAAGGTCTGATTAATAGTGGCATTTCAGTAGCGATTCCTCCTGGTTCATAAAAGAAATAATCTTTAATATTTAATGCTCCAATAATCATTGCTAAAATTCCGAATCCACTATATATTATAATTGAGTTTCCCCTAATTATTTCTGCAAATTTTATGAAAAATTGAACAATTATAATTCCATAAAACATATAACCAATAATAACTGCTGAAATAAATGAGAGTCCTGCAAAAAGAACTTTTTTCTTTTTTTCAGGATTTTGTATTAATACAGACATTAATACCATTGCTAAAACTGCAATAGCACAAGGATTTACAGAATCTGCTAATGCTAAAGGAGTTAACTTAAATAAAATTGAAAAGTCAATCATTTTAGGTTAACATTTTGTAAGTTCTTTTAATTTATCAATGTTTTGAACTCCTAAATATTCTTTGTTATTTATAATCCAAGTTGGAGTTACCTTTATATTTTTATCAGAACATTCTTTTTGTTTATAAAAACAGTCAATTACCTTTAAATATTGATAATTATTTCCAAACATTTTTTTTTGATTTTCACAATGAGTACATCCTAATTGAACATAAAGAAGTGAATTTTCTCCAATACATTTTGCTATTTCTTTAGATGTTTGAGAATCTTTTTTAGAAAAAGAATTGTTTATTAAGAAGTATGCTAAAATTATAACCCCTATGATAGTTAATATAGTTATTGAACTCTTTTTCATAATTAATTATTAGAAGAAGTTGTTTAAATAGTTTTTTAATAATCTGGAAGTGCTTCTTTTGTTTTTGTTTGTTCTTCCTTTTGTTCAGAATTTTCTTCAGTTGGAGAATTATTTTCTGGTTGTTTTTCTTCTGTTGATTCTTTCATATCTTCTTCTGAAACAGAGTTTATCATTTCTTTAAATTTTGAAAAATCTGTAGCAAGAATTCTAACACCTGATTTAGTAAATCCAGTATATCTATCACTTGTAACAAATTCTCTTATTGTTAATCCCTTTCTTCCACCAAAATCATCTATTCTTAAAATAACATCAGTTGTATCATTTTTGTTTATTTTTCCTAAATCTTTTTCCATTTTATTTAATAAGAAAAGGTGTTTTTAAAGATTGTGATATTGGAGTTAACATTTAAAGAAGAAGAAATTAAATAATTTCAGCACTAATTATTTTTACATCTTCTAGAGGTTTATTTAAAGAATTTTTTGGAATTTTTGATATTTTATCAACAACATCCATTCCTTCTATAACTTCACCGAATGCAGGATGTTTATCATCAAGAAAATTATTGTTTACAAGATTTATAAAAAATTGACTTCCTCCTGTGTTTGGACCAGCATTAGCCATTGAAATTGTTCCGCGATTATTTTTATTTCCACCATTGTGTGTGAATTCATCTTGAATTGTATATCCAGGACCACCAGTTCCTGTTCCTTGAGGGTCTCCTCCTTGAATCATAAATCCTTCAATTATTCTATGAAAAATAACTCCATTATAAAATCCTTTTTTAACAAGCTTTTCAAAATTTCCAGTAGTTATTGGCATATCATTATATAATTTTAGAGTTATATCTCCTTGATTTGTTTTAAGTAAAATTTTTATTTCCTCTGATTTTGTATTTTCATTCATTTTATATATAACTCCAACAATAATTAATATTAAAATTATAGTTATAAAGATTGTTGTTTTATTAATTTTCATTTTATTATTAAAATTAAAGTATATTTAAATTTATTGAAAATAAAAGTATTTATTTATTGTATAATAATTCAAGATAAATTTATATACTATATTTTTATATTTTAAGTATGGGGCAGAGGTTATTGATTATTAGTTTGTTATTAGTATTTTCAATTTTAATGTTCTCTTTTGCTTCTGCAAATATTTTTTTCTGATGTTTTTAATAAAATAACTGGCAATGTTATTACGGGAAATGTTGTTGCTACAAATTCTATTTCTGTAGTTAGGTCTGATTGTGGAACTTACACTGGAGGTTATACTTGTTATTCTTCTTTGTCAGCTTGGGAAACAGGAGAGCAAAGAAATTTAGTAGCGAGTAATGAAATTGCAACAGCAAGAATTGAAGGAGTTTGGACTCAGCCAGATAATTCTGTTGTAACAATTAGTGGCTGGACAACTTCTCCAACAAATTACATTAGAATTTATACAACACCTGAAGCAAGGCACAATGGAAAATGGGATACTGGTGCTTATATGTTAGGGGATGGATTGACTCATGGAAGAATGATTAGTATTGTGGAAAATTATGTTAAAGTAGAGGGTATTCAAATTTATACTTCAAATTGGGGAAATGATTATGGGATATATGTTACAGGAATAGAAAGTTCAATTAGTAATAATATTTTAAAAGGAAAATCTGGTGGAGCCACATTAATGTTTTTTTATGCTGATGCAAATGGAATAACAGGTAATCAGAAAATATGGAATAATATTTTATATAATAGGGGGGGAGAAGGAATTTATTCTTATGATTCTGCATCTATTTATTCAAATACTGTTTATAATACTTCTCTTGTAGGGATTTATGGTTATAATTTTCCTGCTGGAAAAGTTATTTTAAAAAATAATATTGTTCAAAATACAACAGATTGTTATCAAGGAGGTTTTGGTTTTGCTTCAGATTATAATATTTGTAATTTTAATGATGTTGATACGTCAAATAATATTTTTACAGGAGGAGTTTCAAGTGTGAATTTTGTTAATTCATCAATAGGGGATTTTCATTTATCTTCTTTAGATACTTCTGCATTAAATAGAGGAATAGGTTTATCTTCTGATAGTAATTTAGCTTTTACAAATGATATTGATGGACAGATAAGAACAGGAACTTGGGATATAGGGGCTGATGAATACGTTCAATCAGGTCTAGATTTAACTTCTCCAATAACAATTGCTTCACCTTTTGGAGGAACTTACACTTCAACTCAATCAGTTAGTTTAACAGCAAATGAACCAGCTACAATTTATTACACAACAAATGGTTTAATACCAACAATAAGTTCAAATATTTATTCAACTTCAATAATAATAAATAAAAATATAACTCTGAGATATTTTTCAAAAGATACAGCAGGAAATATGGAAACTGTTAAAACACAGAATTATATAATTAATATTCCTGTTCAAACTAATCAAACTTTATTATGGAGTACTACTTATGATTGCGCTGAATGGAATTTTTTTAAAGGAGAAGCTAAGAATATTTTAAATTGTGATGGATTGAGTGGTGCTGGACAATCTTTTACTAATAGTTTTGGAACTTATGGAACTCAAATAACTCTTAATGCGAATAATCCTTTGGGAATTAGAAGAGGTCAGAGATCTTGGGAATGTGATGGTTGGAATCAAGGTACTGGTGGATTATATTATTCATTTAATCAGCCTCAATCAGAATTTTGGATTAGATGGTATCTAAGATATGAAAAAGGGTTTCAATGGAGTCCCTTAGGATATGATAAACTACTTTATATTTTTACTTCAACACATGGGGCAGAGATTATACCTGAATGGGTAAATGGTGACCGTTTTAATATGGAAGCACAAGGAGGA
>CAYPDP010000017.1:0-11184 GCA_964409555.1 Candidatus Woesearchaeota archaeon
TTGTTCTGTTTCAGGAAAATATGGAAAAGCTTGTAAGTTTGATGGAATTGATGATACTATCATTAATATTTCAGCATTAAATTTACCTTTAGGTTCTAATGCAAGATCAATATTTATGTGGATTAAAACATTAAGCAATAATCTCAATATTTTAAAATATGGTAGTAAAGGTTGTGTTAATGGTGGAGGAGAACAAATTGGACTTTTTATAACTTCAGGAGGAGTATTTTATATTGCTACTTGGTGTAATGATTTTACAATTGTAGGGGGTCCTTTAATAAATGATAATCAATGGCATTATGTAGGTTTCACTATAAAAGATAATACTTACAATGTTATTGCTTATATTGATGGTATTCCTTATTCTGGAAGTCTAAATAGTTTTATTATTCCAAATACTCAAGAAGGATCATTATCTTTTAGTTCAAATACTTGGGGATATTTTAATGGAACAATGGATGAAATCATGATTTTTAATAGAAGTTTATCTGATAAAGAAGTTCAAGGATTGTATAGTATAAATTTGAGTTAAGTTTAAAACATATAAATCTGTAATTAATTTATGGTTGTAATAAAAAGTGTTGTAGCAAAATTTATTCTTGATTCTCGAAAAGATAAAACAATTTTTATCACAATAGAAACAAATGTTGGAAAATTTTCTTCTTCAGCCCCTAATGGAAAATCACGAGGAAAAAAAGAAGCAAAACCTTATAAAAAATCTTTAGAAGAAGATATTAAAACTATAAAAAAATTTTCAGATTATTTTTCCCAGGAAATTATTGAAGAGTTTGATGATTTAAGAAGAGTAGAAGATATTTTAGACGGCCATGTTGGGGCAAATACAATAATCGCTTTGGAATATGCTGTTTTAAAAGCTCTTGCAAAAAAAGAAAATAAACAAATATGGGAATTAATAAATCCTAAATATAAAATTAAAAATTTAGAGATTCCTAAATTGGTTGGGAATTGTATCGGTGGAGGAAAACATACTTCAATTGATTCAACAGAAGAAAAATTAAGAAAACCTGATTTTCAAGAATTTTTATTAATTCCAGAAACTAATTCAGCAATTCAATCCTCAGAAATAAACAGCAAAAGCAAAATTAATTCTAAAGCAATATTAGAACAAATTGATAAAAATTTTAAAGCAAAAAAAAATGATGAAAACGCATGGATAACAAATCTTGATGAAAAAAAAGTTCTTGAAATATTAAAAGATTTAAGAGATAATATTTGGGATGAAAAAAAAGTTTACTTAAATTTTGGAATTGATGTTGCTGCTGCAGGATTTTATAAAAGAAAAAAATACCATTATCAAAATCCAAAATTAGACAGAACACCTGAAGAACAATTAGGATATTTAAGCAATTTAATAAAAAATTTTAATTTATTTTATATTGAAGACCCTTTTGATGAAGAAGATTTCGAATCTTTTTCAAAATTATTAAAAAAATTTCCAAAAAGTCTTATTGTAGGAGATGACCTCACAGTTACAAATTCTTCAAGATTAAAAAAAGCTATTGAAATGAAAAGTATAAATTCAATAATTGTAAAACCAAATCAATGTGGTTCTTTAATGGAAGTAAAAAAAGTTTGTGAAATTGCAAAAAAAAATAATATTAAAATTATATTCTCACATAGAAGCGGAGAAACAAAAGAAGATATCTTATCGGATTTAGCTTTTGGATTTCAAGCTGATTTTTTAAAATGTGGAATAACTGGAAAAGAACGTGAAACAAAGATTAAAAGATTAATAGAAATAGAAAAATCATTAATTTAAATTCTTATAATCTTAAAAATAACTTACGATAACTTTAAAAATAGATTTTCCTCTGAACTTTTATGACAAATACTACTGAAAAAATTGAAGAAATTTCTAATGAAAAAGAATTAGAAAAAAAAGAATCTTTAGATGTTAAATCCGAAAAAAAAGAAAAAAAATCTAAGGAAACTTCAAAAAAAGATACTAAGAAAATTGTAGAAAAAAAATCAGTTACTAAAGAAAAAACTATTGAAGAAAAGAAAAAAGAACTTTTAGAGAAAGTTAAAAAGCTTAAAGAGAAAGTTTCTGGAGAATCTCTTAGCACTGAAGAACTTAAAGAAAAAGTAAAAATCAAGAAAAAAACTGACATGTTAATTCCTCTAGAAGATTATGTTAAATCTGGAATTTATATTGGAACAAGAGCAGTTACTCCCCATATGAAACCATTTATTTATAGAAGACGTGCAGATGGTTTGGCTATTTTTAATACTGATTTAATAGATGAAAAACTTAAAGAAGGAATTGAATTTCTCTCAAAATTTAACCCTGAAGATGTTATTCTTGTGTGCAAAAGACAAGCAGGATGGAAAGCTGCAAGAATGTTTTCAGAACTTACAGGAATAAGAGTTTTTACAAAAAAATATCCTGCAGGAATATTGACTAATATTAAATTGCCTGATTTTTTTGAAAGTGAATTAACAATCATAACAGATTCTTGGCTTGACAGGAATGCTTTAAATGATACTTTAAAAGTTAACAAAAAAATATTAATGATTAGCGATACAAATAATTTTTCAAAAGGAGCAGATCAATTAATAATAGGAAATAACAAATCTCCAAAAAGTTTAGGAGTAATATTTTATCTTTTAACAAGAGGATATTGTAGGGCGAGAAAACTTGATACTTTAAGCGATATTCCTGATTTAGAATACTGGACTGGCGAGAAAGAATAAATCTCCTAAAAACATTTAAAATATTCTATTAATATCTATATTAATGGTAAATAAAATACAATTAACTTTAGAAATAATATTATTAATTAGTTCTTTAATTATTTTCTTAAGTTTAATATTTCTTCAAGATAATTTTAATATTAATAACTTCTCAAATAAAGAAATATCTTTAACTGCAAATATTATATCCGACAATTTAAATGGAAATAATTATTCAAAAAATAATAAATTTTATTGGGACCATATACCTCTTACTTATTCTCTTTTAGATTTAAAAATTAAAAATAATTCGAACTGCTCACAATCACAAATTCTAAGAATAAGAAAAGCATTTGAAATAATTGAAAATTCGACTAAAGAAAAAATTAAATTTAAAGAAAATTTTGAGTTTGAAAAAGTTGATATAAAAATATATTGTCAAGGAGTTAAATTTGATTCTATTAATTACCTTGATGAAGGGAAAACAAAATATAATGTAAGAAATAATCAAATAAGGTATGGGGAGATAAATTTCTATAATCATTTAAATTGTGGTGACTGGCCAGATACAGAGATACATGAAATCTTACATTTATTTGGTTATGAACATATTAATAATCCTCAAAGTATAATGAATCCTGAATCAGAGATATGTGATTTAAATAAAATAGATGACTGGATAATTAAAGATTTAGTTGAGAATTATGATTAAAATTTATAAATAAGATATTTATCTTAAATATATGGTTTTAAACAATTCTCAAGCAATTCTCTCTTTTATCCAAACACAAGGATATTTCATTATATTTATAATAATGCTTCTTGAAGGAGCAATAATTACTTATGTTGCTTCATTTGCTTCATCATTAGGTATATTTAATATATATTTAATATTAATAATATCCATCTTAGGAAGTGTAATTGCAGATTTAATTTATTATTCTATTGGGAGATTCTTAAAAAATTCCTTTTTAGAAGAAAAAATTATTAAATTAATAAAACAGGATAAAAAAAAGGAGATAAAAGAATTCCTTAAAAATAATCTTGGTAAAACAATCTTAATAATAAAATTAGTTCCAATTCTTCCAATTCCTGGATTTATAATTATTGGAAATTCGAAATCTCCTTTTAAGAAAGTAATATTATATTCAGTTGTTATAAGTTTATTTTATTCCTTACTATTTGTTAGTCTAGGATTTTTTTCAGGACTTGCTTTTAATTCTATTTATAAATATATTAAATATAGTGAAATTATAGTTGGAGCAATAATTATTTTAATGATTTCTTCTATTTTTATATTAAAAAAAATCTTAGAAAAAATAAGTGAGAAAATAAAAAAATTTTAGAAAAGATTAGAATATATTCTCTCTAATTTGGATATACTTTCATTTATATTAAAATTCTTGCTTAATTTATAACTTTCTTTAGACATCTCTTTTAACTTTTTATTATCTTTCAATAAAATTATTGCCTTTTTAGCTAAATCAAGAGGATCTTTAAAGTTAAATAAAAACCCATTCTTCTTAACAAAATATTTAGAGGCACTATTAGGTGAATTAGCAATTAAAATAGGTTTTCCACAAGACATTGCCTCTAAAACAACCATTCCTTCTAATTCTACCAGAGAAGGTAAAACAAATATGTCACAAAGATTATAGAACATTATTAAATCTTTATCTGAAACTCTCCCAAAAAATTTTACTTTATCAAAAATATTTAACTCTTTAGCTAACTTTTCCAGATCTTGTCTTGACAGACCATCTCCTATTATTAAAATTTCAAAATTTTTAAATTTCTTTTTTATATAAACTGCAGATTCTAAAAATAATTTAAGATTCTTTTCAGGATCTAATCTTCCTACAAACAAAAGTTTTTTATTTTCTTTAGAAAGTTTAAACTTATCTGGAATATGTTTTAAATTAATTCTCTTAAATATTTTTGCATTAACTCCATTACTTACTACATAAGTTTTAATTTTTATACCTCTTGTTTTTAAAATATTTTGAGAAAACTCAGAGGGGCAAATAACTGCATCTGATTTATTATAAACATGAATTATATACTTGTAAGCTAAAAAAGTTAACAAATTATTAATTTTTAACTTACTAAATAATTTTGGAGTATAGGCAATCCAATTCTCTGGTTGAGTATGAGAATGAGCAATTATTTTTATAGAAGTATTTTTAACTGACTTTAAAGAAGATAAAGATAAAGGTGTTGGTACCATGAAATGGAGAATATTTATTTTTTCTTTTTCAAAAATAGTTTTTATTTTTTTAGAATTAGGATAAGCAAAATATAATTTTTTATTACTTCCTGGAACTAGAAATGATTTCATTCTATATATCTTTATGTCTTTATAATAATCAATATAAGATTCATTAGGATATCTTGAAGTAATAATAATTACTTTATGTCCTTTTTTATGTAATAATTCTGAGAAACGAAGTGCAGAAACAAATGAACCTGCAGTAAAGTTATCGATTGCATCACAAACAATAGCAATTCTTAATTTTTTCATATTCATAAAATTAAAAAGTTATTTAAAACATTTTCTATTAAGAAAGATTAAAATGAAAAATAAAATAAATGAATGGAAAAAAGAAATTGTAGATCATAAAAAATACATATATTTATCTTTATTATTTTTAATAATTGCAATTGTTCTAGATTATTTTGCAGGAATGTATGTCTCATCCACTCCAGGAGTTGTTGCTCCAGATTTGATATTAGACCATGTTCCGACTTTAGATCTAGATTTTATTTTTATTTATGGGGATATATTAATAATTTCATTAATAATTCTCTACCCTTTATTTTTTAAAATTAAAGTATTTCATAAAGCAATAATACAATTCAGTTTATTGGTTATGGTCAGAGCAATATTTACAACTTTCACACATTTGAAAACCCCTGCTAGTGCATTAAAATTCCATATCCCATATTTAATTTCATTCATATTTTTTAGAAATGATTTATTTTTCTCAGGACATACAGCAGTTCCTTTTTTAGGATTTCTTTTATTTAAAAATAAAAAAATAAAATACTTCTTTTTAATAGCTTCAATAATTATGGGGTTTGTTGTTTTACTAATGCATGTTCATTATACTATTGATGTATTTGGTGCTTTTTTTATAACATATGGTGTTTTCAAATTTGGGGAATGGTTTTTTAGAAAAGTAAATAATTATGATTAAAATTATTCTACAACAGAATATATTCCTTTCTTCCTATCCTCAACTCAATTCTTATAAAATTCAGCCTCTTTAAAAGTAGGTGGTCCAATAAGACTAATCTTTAACTTATTTAAAATAAAAATCTTCATAAATAAATTTATTTTTCATTACTAAATAATAAGTTTTTTACACAAAAGGTTTATAAACCTAAATTTTCTGAATTAGATAATTAAGATGAGTGCTTTAATAAAAAGAAACTTAAAAACATTAAAGTATGAGGTATGTAAAAGCAGTTATAGTTGTAATTTCTCGTCAATAAATATGCTAAAGCTAATAGTTAGGATTCGTGTGAAGTGATTTATCTTCTTATAGATAAATTGCGGAATAGAAATTTTTTTTAAATAAATAATTTATGATATTCTTGAAATCCAGTTGATCCTGCTGGCGGCTGCGGCTCTCTGGTTTGCGTTTAGACATGCAAGTTTTTTTCTGTTCTTCGGAATTAAGAAAAGGCAAACTGCTCAGTAACACGTAGCTAACCTACCCTTAGGTTAAGGATAACCTCGGGAAACTGAGGGTAATACTTAATAAAAGATATACCCTGGAATGATTTATCTTTCAAATTCGTGCCTAAGGATGGGGCTGCGGAGGATTAGGTTGTTGGTGGTGTAATAGACTACCAAGCCGAAGATCCATAAGGGCTCTTAGCGGAGAGGCCCTGAGAGGGAATCTGAGACACTATTCCCAGCCCTACGGGGTGCAGCAGTTAGGAATAATCTACAATGCGCGCAAGCGTGATAGTTTGAGCTAGAGTGCTTTTCAATGAAAAGCTTTTATGAAATGTAAAAAGTTTTATGAATAAGGACCGGGTAAGACTAGTGCCAGCCGCCGCGGTAATACTAGCGGTCCAAGTCGCAGCCATTTTTATTGGGTCTAAAACATCCGTAGCTTGCTTGGTAAGTTCCTTGTGAAATTTTATCTCTTAAAGGTAAAGCGTGCAAGGAGTACTGCCAAGCTAGAGATTGGAAGACGTAGGAAGTACGTTCGAGGTAGTGGTAAAATACGTTAATCTTGAACGGACTTACAAGAGCGAAGGCATCCTACGAGTACAGTTCTGACAGTAAGGGATGAAGGCTAGGGGCGCAAAACGGATTAGATACCCGTGTAGTCCTAGCAGTAAACACTGCACACTAAACATCAGTACCTCTTCGAGAGGTATTGGTGCTGTAGGGAAGCCGTAGAGTGTGCTACCTGGGAAGTATAGTCGCAAGGCCGAAACTTAAAGGAATTGGCGGGGAGACACTACAACGGGTGACGCGTGCGGTTTAATTAGACTATACACCGTGAACCTCACCAGGAGCGACAGCAGAATGAAGGTCAGTCTAAAGGGCTTACCTGACACGCTGAGAGGAGCTGCATGGCCGACGTCAGCCTGTGCCGTGAGGTGACCTGTTAAATCAGGTAACAGGCAAGACCCACATGTATATTTACTACGTGTACCATATACAGATTGCCTTGGTAACAAGGATGAAAGTGTGGGCTACGTTAGGTGAGTACAGCCCGAATCCCCTGGGCTACACGCGCGCGTCAATGGTGGATACAACGAGATGCAACTCTGAAAGGAGAAGCCAATCTCTTAAAGTCCATCTCAGTCCAGATCGAGGTTTGCAACTCAGCCTCGTGACGCTGGAATCCGTAGTAATCGTTTGTTATCAACGAACGGTGAATACGTCACTGTCTCTTGCACACACTGCCCGTCAAACCAACCGAGTTTATTTATGGTGAAACTTTTCGAAGGAGAACTTTGGGTAGACAAGGTAGGTTAAGTCGTCACAAGGTAACTGTAGGGGAACCTGCAGTTGGATCACCTCCTATAAATTATAAAAGAAACTCACTAGTTTCTTTTGAACTTCCTCAAAACACTGAAAGACAATTTTTAATTGCCTCCAGTAAAATTGAGAGGAAAAATTATTATACGACAAAAAATTATAATCAAATAATTGTTTTTACATACCATCTTATATTATCACAAATTAAAAAACAAATAATATAACAATAAACTTAAAAATCAAAAATAACTCATTTGAACAACGGGCCCGTTGTCCAATGGCTACGATACTTCCCTTGCACGGAAGAGATCCGTGTTCGATTCACGGCGGGTCCATAATTCTTTATGGACTAAAATAAATAATATTCAAAAAATGGAAATAGAAGATGACCTCGGAGACACGAAAAATTTATGTAAAAATAAATGGAAAAGCAAATGAAAAAACTTTAGAAAGAATTGTGGATTCAAGAGGAAAGATTAATATTCAAATTAAACAAACAGGAGAAATGAGAAAAATTCCAGTAGAACATTATATTAAAATAATAAGAAGACAACACCCAGGAGCAATAGTTGAAGAAAAATATGGAGAAACAAAAAAAGTTCCATTTTTCCGTAGATATCATGGAATATTACTTAGAAAATAATATTCAAAAACATTTAAAAACTCTTGATAAAGAGTTTTTAAATAAATAAAATCGTAAATCACAAAACAAAAATCATACTCAACAAAGAGAAAGTTTTAGAACTTTCTATTTCGCAAAATCAGGAGACTGTGCCTCCGCGCAGAATATTCAAATGATTTTGTCGGCAATGAGAAATGGTTCTGGATTAAGGATTCAGGATCATGTTGAGAATAGTGAAAAAAATTTCACATTCAATGAAATAAGCAGTAGAAGAAATTTCCCACTTATTTGTATAAAGGCTGTAAAACACAGACTACTATATATACTGTTAGATGGATAGCTTGGTTTTGGTTCTGATGAAAGACGTGGCAAGCTGCGAAAAGTCTAGGGGAGTTGCATGCAAACTTTGATCCTAGAATTTCTGAATTATTCTTACTTTTAGTAAGGAGAGAGACGCAGGGAATTGAAACATCTTAGTACCTGCAGGAAAAGAAAATAATAATTATTCCCTTATTAGCAGCGAGCGAAAAGGGAAGAGGGCAAGCTGAATCCTTAGGTAGTAATACCTTTGGAGATGTGGTGTAAATGGAGTTCGTACCTTTTTAGTCAAACTTATCTGGAAAGATAGACCTTAGAGGGTGATAGTCCCGTAGATGAATTTTAGGCGAACAATTTTACAAAAAGAGTAGGGCTTCCTAGATTGGAGGTCTGAATATGGCAGAATTAACTGCTAACCCTAAATAAAACCAAAGTCCGATAGTGCACTAGTACCGTGAGGGAAAGCTGAAAAGTACTCTTAACAGAGGGTTAAAAGACTTGAAATCTATCAGTTACAGTTGGTTACTGCTCTTAATCTTTCTTATGAAAGAAAAGGGTTGTAACGTACGTTTCGAAGAACGGGCCAGGGAGTTTTTCTATGTGGCAAGGCTAACTTTCTATGAAAGGTAACCAGAGCGAAAGCAAGTCTGAAAAGGCGTTAGTCACATGGATAAGACCTGAAGCCAGGTGATCTATTCATGAGCAAGATGAAGTCTCTCGAAAGAGGGATGGAGGTCTGAACCGGTGTTGTGGACATGCACTCGAATGACTTGTGAATAGGGGTGAAAAGCTTATCTAACCTGGCGATGGCTGGTTCCTGCTGAAATATGCCTTCGTATAGTCTTGTTTATTGGTTTGTTAACGGTGTAAAGTACGGATAGAATTTGCAGGGGCTAATGCTTACGGAATTCTTTCCAACTCAGAAACTGTTAACTGCTTAAAACAAGAAACAGGGGCAGTATGTAAGATACTGTTCCGAGACCGGAACAACGGAGACCAAAGTTAAGGTCCCAAAATTATGCTAAGTGTATCAAACTTAGTCCAAAATCTGAGACACTGGGGATGTAAGCTTAGAAGCAGCTATCATTTAAAGAAAGCGTAACAGCTCACCCATTGAGATTTCGGGCGAGGAAAATGGACGGGGCTAAGCATAATACCGATACTTTGGCGGCTCTCAGACGAGAGTTCGGGTAAGCAGGCGTACTTTTTGTACTGAAGGTTTTTCGAGAGAAAGGCTGGAACGAAAAGTAATGAGTATCCTGGCAATAGTAGGATGTGATTTTTCTGAGAATGAAAAATGTCGCAAGAGTAAGGTTTCCTTGGCAATATATGTTAGCCAAGGGTTAGTCAGCACCTAAGTTGTCCCTTAACTGAAGACAACGATGGACACAAGGTTAATATTCCTTGACTGATTAAATCTTATATAATTTTGTTTGCTTCAGGATAAATGAGCACTCGAGAGAGTGTTTTAACAAAGAAAATGTGTGAGGGTAATCCTTAGACCATAAAGAATTTGTTAGACAAAATCGTTGATTCCAGGAGCCAGTGAAAAGCTTAATTGTTTAAAGGATTTAATTAGCTGTACCCACAACCGGCACTGGTGCTCTGGCTGAGTAGGCCAAGACATGAAAGGGAAAACCAACTAAGGGAATTCGGCAAGTTAGCCCTGTAACTTCGGTTGAAGGGGTGTCTATCTTTGTGTTTTTCAGAAATGTAAATGCATTGATAGATCACAGTAACAAGGACGGCCCGACTGTTTACCAAAAACGTAGCCAAGTGCCAATCTGAAAAGACGTGTATACTTGGTGAGACCTGCCCAGTGGTGGTGTCTAAAACTCCTTTTCAAGGGAGCTAAGGTCCACTAAACGGCGGGGGTAACTATGACCCTCTTAAGGTAGCGTAATGCCTTGTCATTTGAATGGTGACGTGCATGAATGGTTTAACGAGGTTGTCACTGTCCCTAGTTGGAGCCTTCTGAATATACTTCGTGGTGAAAATGCCACGGACACCTAGTGGGAAGCGGAGACCTTGTGGAACTTTACTGCAACTTGTTGTTGTGATTTTAAAAGAAATGCCTAGCATAGGTAGGAGCGTCGAAGTTGTCATTTCGGTGACAATGGAGCAAAATTGTAATACTACCCATTTTTTTTAAGATTGCTTACTCTTTTAGAGGACAGCAGCAGGCGGGCAGTTTGACTGGGGCGGTGCCCTGCCGAAAAGATATCGGTAGGACCCAAAGACAAGCTCATCCAGCTTGGAAATCTGGAGTTGAGTGCGAGGGCAAAAGCTTGTCTAACTGTATTTCGAACAGTAAGAAATGCAGAGGCGAAAGCCGGGCCTAGCGAACCCACGTGCTTTTTTAATGGAAGCCGTGTATGATAGAAAAGTTACCCCAAGGATAACAGGCTTGTCGCCCCCAATAGTTCGTATTGACGGGGCGGTTTGGTACATCGCTGTCGGCTCTTCCTATCCTGCGCGTGCAGAAGCGTGCAAGGGTGTCGGAGTTCACGCATTAAAAGGGATCGTTAGCTGGGTTAAGAACGTC
>CAYPDP010000018.1:0-11166 GCA_964409555.1 Candidatus Woesearchaeota archaeon
TTTGCTCTCCTGTTTCCCAAGCTGACAAAGAAGAATAACAAGTATAACCTCCAGTATAAGTTCCACAATCAGGTCTAATTACAGAAATAGAATTTGTAGCAACAACATTTCCTGTAATAACATTTCCTGTTATTTTATTAAAAACATCAGAAAAAATATTTGCAGAAATAAAAGAAAACATTAAAATTGAAAAAATAAAAATTCCTAATAATAAATAATTTTTTTTATTTCTCATTTAACCCTCTTCCCCATATTTAAAATATAAAAACATAGTATATAAATTTATTCTAGGTTAAATATTATGAAAAATTAATCTTCATCAACAACACCTGCATTTGTAACAAAGAATATACATTCATTATCAGGTAAATTTGGAGAATCTATTAATTTTGCAACTCTTGAACCTTTTTTTCCTCTTCTAATATAAATTCTATAAGTTGAAGCATGACCAACAACATTTCCCCCTATAGGTGTTGTTGGATCTCCAAACATTTGGGCAGGATTTGACATTACTTGATTTGTTACATAAACTGCAAGGTTATGAGTTTCTGCTAACTTCATTAAATTATGAAGATACCTATTTAACTTTTGTTGTCTATCTGCTAATTGACCTCTTCCAGCAAATTCTGCTCTAAAATGTGCGGTTAAAGAATCAATAATCATTAATTTTATTGGTTCTCCATTTTTAATCATTTCACCAACTTTTTCTAAAAGCAATATTTGATGATCACTATTAAATGCTCTTGCAACAAAAATATTCTTTAATACTTTCTCAGGATTAGCACTCATACTTTCTGCAATTTGTTTTATTCTTGCTGGTCTAAAAGTTCCTTCAGTATCTATAAAAACAGCTTTTCCATTTGCACCTCCTTTTTCAACAGGTAATTGTACATTTACAGCTAAAGTCAAACCTAACTGAGTTTTACCTGAACCATAAGCTCCAAATGCTTCTGTAACAGCCCTACTTTCCAAACCTTTTCCCCCCAGAAGTTCATCAAAATTTTTACTTCCTGTTGTAATATTAATAACATTAGACCTTTTTTTAGCATATTCAATTCCATCTTGAAACCCAAGGTCTAAAAGATTTCTAGATGCCTGTATTGCTTTTCTTGCAACAGCAGGACCAACACCTGCAATATCCCCCAAACTAGCCGGACTCATAACAGCCAAGCTCATTAAATCATAAATTCCTCCTGCCTCTATTTTTGCAGCAACAGCAGGTCCAATACCTGGTAAATCTGTCAATTGAGGTTCTTTCTTTACTTTTACTTTTGAATTCGAAGTTTTAGAAACAGCATCTTTAATCTCTTTAAGTTCTTCATCATCACTAGATTTTTTTACAGTCATAAAAATTTAAACAAGAACCTGTTTATAAAGATTATTTAACTATTAGATATAGGTTAGGATATACTTATTAAAATAATCCTTTGATTAATTCAATTTTTAATAAAGCTAAAAAAACATCAGCTATAATAAAAATTACAAAAACACTTATTTCTGATTTTCTACCAGTTTTTATTTTTCCATTTGTTTTTTTTCTGTAAGGATAAAAAGGAGTTATACCTTTAGAAGTAAAACTATCTGCAAATAAATGAGAACTATAACCTACAAAAAATCCCAATGATAAGACAGGAAAAAATAAAACTAAAAAAAAGATTATTAAAATTAAAAAAGTAAACGTATGAATTATTCCTCTATGTTTTAAAAATAATTGTGGAATTCTAAATAGTTTATATTTCCCAAAACTTGAAAATTTTAAATCAACATCTGGAATAAAAGTTGCAATAATTGCTATTAAAAAAAATATAAGTTTATGTTCAACACTAGAAATTAAAAGTAAAATGAAAAATAAAGTTATCGCTAAATGTGTTCTGATTAACATAAACAAAATAATAATAAAGCAAATATAAATTTATCTTTTAAAAAATTAAATTAATAAAAAATCTATTCTATTCTTTCCCTTACTTCTTCTATTACCTCTTCTCTTAATTCTTCTTTATCTTTCCAAGCAACAAATCCAATTGCTATTAAATAAAGAATACCACCTATTGAAGGAATAATAAGAGAAAGACTAAACCATCCAGGATAATTTCTTCTTTCAAAAATTTTCCAGGTAGCAATTATTAATAAAATACCTAAAGGAATCCATCCCAAAATAGGAATTAAAAGTAAAAATATCCATGCCCAATGAAATCCTCCTAATTGAAGGAATAAGATTACATTAAAAAAAGGTATCCAAGCAAGCCAAGATTTGTTATATTCTAATTTTCTAGCTATAATCATCCAAGCATAAGAAAAATAAAGATAAGTTGCAATAAAAATAATTAAAAATATTAACAAAGTAAATATTCCAAAAACACTTCCACCTCCAGAAATACTAGCACCTGTAGCAAGGCCAGTAATTTTATTAACTAAATTAAAATACATTTTAAATCCTCTTAATTTTCTCAAGCAATATATATTTATAAAGATTTAGTTTTAATTTTTTTCCATTTCTTGAATTAATTCATCTAAATTAATCTCACTAGCTGATTCAACAATAATTTCTTTATTATTAAAGAATTTATTTTGTCTAACGTTTCCTAAAAAAAACATCTCTTTCCCTAAAAGATTTTCCTTTTGTTGCAAAAGCATTGAAGGATTTTCCAAATCAGTTAATCCTATTGAAGACAAACTATTATGAAAAAAAACACTTCTAATTGTTTCAGTTCCATCGTCCAAAATCAAATTTATTAATGCTCTTTTTTCTGCAGAAACTTTTCCATGTTCTTGACAAGTAAAACTTCCTTCTTCCTCAGAAGTAACTTTCTTCTTACATTCAGGACAAACATTAAAAAATCTAGGATCAAAAACCTGAACAACAAATGCTCTTGTTTTAACATTATCAGAAATTTTAAATTCAATTATTGGTTTTTCCCTAACAACTTTCTCAGTCTTTACATTTTCAATATTTTCGTTGCTTAATTTTAACTCAGAAAAACTTCCTAAATGTAATTCATTATCCCTCACACCAGCATTTACTATTTCTACAACTTTTCCTTCATTAATCTGACCTTTTTCAATTAATTCTATATGATTAACATCCCACAAAACAACCTTGACATTAGAAGTATCATCAGCAATAACAAAATTTGCTACCTTATTTTCCTTATCATTTCTAATAAAAGTTCTTACAGGAAAAATATTAATAACTTTACCAAGAGTATTAACTTTTCTCATCCCATTTAACAACTCATCTATTTTTAATTTTTCATTATCAAAATTTATTCCCAACTCAGCAGCAATAATCTGGGCAGCACCATCTTCACTTATAAGTCCTGAAAGTTTTGCTCGTTTAGCATCAATTCTTCTTTGAATTTCCTCTTTTTCTAAGCCTGCAGATTTTGCAATCTTTTCAAGAATTTTTCCGTAATTTCCTTGAACCATAAATATTACCATATAAAGAAGTATTTTTAAGTGTTATGTATTTCAATAACCTAAGAATTTATAAAGATTATTTATTAAAATAAATTATGGGAATTGTAGCTGTGAAAATAAAAATAATGCCTTTATCTCCAGATAGTAATTTAGATAAAATAAAAGAGTCTGCTAAAAAAATAATAGATGATAATGATGGGAAAAATTGTCAATTTAATGAAGAACCAATTGCTTTTGGATTAAAAGCAGTAATTGTATTTTTTGCCTGGCCTGAAGAAAAACCTTTTGAAGAAATAGAAAATCAATTTAAAGAAATAGAAAATGTTAATTCTGTTAATCTTTTAGATATCAGAAGAGCTATAGGATAATTAACAACAAATTATATTAATGAACTATTTCTAATAATTTTATGTTACCACCAGAACAAATAGAACAATTAAGAAAACAAATAATTTCACAACTCGAATCTTCAAATATTCCTAACAAAGAGGAAACAAAAAAAAATATTGAGTTAATGAATTCTAAAGAGTTAGAAGAATTTCTAATAAAAAATAATTTAATAAAAGATCCAAATAATCCTTCTGAACAACAAAAATGTATTTTTTGTTCAATTATTTTAAACAAAATTAATTCATACAAAATAGGTGAAAATGAGAAAGCAATAGCAATATTAGAAATAAATCCTATATCTAAAGGGCATACAATAATAATTCCAAAAGATCATTTAGAAAATAATGAAAATGTTCTTTCAAAAGCACAAGAATTAATAAAAGAAATATCAAAAAAAATAAAAGAAAAATTAAATCCTAAAGACATAAAAATTTCCACATCTAGTTTATTCGGACATGAAATAATAAATCTACTGCCCATTTATACTAATGAGACTATTGAATCAGAAAAAAAACAAGCAAAGCCAGAAGAGCTTTTAAAATTACAAGATATTCTTAAACTTCCAAAAAAAGAAAAAATAGAAACAACTGAAAATAAAATTGAACAAATAGATGTGGATAAAATATGGTTACCAAAAAGAATTCCATAAAATTCCAAGATATCCTTCATAAATTACAAAAGCAAATATCAAAAAACTAATTAAAAAAACAGGAACAAATGCAATTCCCTGTCTTATTTTTATTTTTTTATTCTTAAAAACTTCTCGGATTTCTTTTATTTGATTTTTATTTAATCCTTCCCAAGTTGATTTAATCAATTTATTTTTTAACCCTTTCTTTTTATTTTTTATTAAAATTAAATCTTTATACAACCAATCCCCTTCTGTAAGATTATTAACATTTACAAATCTAATCATTGCAGATTCATCAATTGCTTTTGCATAAACATAAACATAAGGGAAAAGGAAAAGGAAAATTCCCAAAATAAAAAATAAACTTTCATAAAATCCAAAAAACATCAATATTAATCCAAAAAACATTACTAAATAAATAAATTTTTTATAAAGAATAAATTTTTTAATAAATTCTTTTTTAAAATTTTTAAAATTCTTCAGACTTAAAAAAACACTAAATATAAAACCATAAATTGCTCCTGAAAATAAAAATAATATAAAAAATAAAACAAACATTTTCAAATTTATAAAAATATTTTCTGACAAAGGTAAAATACTTCCCAAAACAATCATAAGTTTTGCATCACCACCCGCAAAAACTCTTCCATAATACATTAAATTACCTATAATAAAAAATATTCCCAATCCCAAAAAACCCTGGTAAAGAAAATTCATATCTCTAAGATTAATTGAATAAAAAAGTCTAAATGCTAATGCAAAAATTACTAATGAAAAACTAAGCCAGTTGGCAACCTCTCTTGTTTTTAAATCTTGAATTGAAGCAAACAAAATCCAAACAATTCCTAAAGCAAGTAAAAAAATAATTTCATACATATAAAATATACTTAAATTGGATTTATAAAATTAATTTATTTTGCCTTTTTAGAATCAGACATAATTCTTCTTTTCCCACCTTTTTTATAAGGATGTTTTTTCTTATCTTTTCTCTTATCTTTACTCTTTCTTCTTTTTTCTTGAAAAGCATAATCCATTTAGAATAGAAATAAATCTTATTTAATAAGTTTTTGATAAAAAATATAATTCAATTATTCTAAAAAAATTAAGAAGATATTGATGAAGAAGAAGTTGAACAAGTTAAAGTTGTACATGCTTTTATACCATAATTTCTTGAAGTAAACTTGTCTTCTGTTGAAAGCTGATTACAAGTAGCATCGAATTTTTTATTCTCCCCATCATTTACAGCTCTTTTAACAGAACAAAAATCATACTGGTTCGAGGTACTACAAGAAAGTTCGCAAGATTGAGAAATTGTTCCAACATTATTTGTTTTTATCCAAGGAAGTATTGCACTCCACCCAACCATAAATCCAATTACAAGAATAGCCAATACGACTAATCCTAAAACAATTAAAACAATTGCACTAGTACTCAAACCTTGTCCTCTTTTATTCATACTTATTATAAAATACTTTTATTTATAAATATTTCGTAAAAATTAAGAAAGGGGATATTCAATAGAAAATTTCAAATTACTCTTTTTCGAAAATAAAAAACCTTTTGAAAATTTTTCTCCAATATAAAAATAATTTTTTCCATTTTCATCAATTTTTATATTTAATATTTTTAAAATGTTATCATTGATTAATCCTTCTCTTTTATAAAAATAATAGTTTTCTATTTGAGAATTTGCTTTTTCCATTAAATCAATTGAATTAAAATCTCCTCCAATTCGATAACTTGAACTAATAAAACTCAACAGAGCCAAAGTGCATATTCCAAAAACTCCAATTACTAAAATTGTTACTGGAAGGTCTCCTTTTTTATTAAACTTTTTCCTCTCAAAAATTTTCATTTTAATTATTTTTAATATCTAATTTAATTATCCAATTTTCAATTAATTCTTTATTTTTATTGTTTATTGAAAAAGAAATTGCATTTTTAGTTCCAATCCAATTAGTTGTTTTTTTATATTCTTTTGATAAAGTGAATTGTTTTCCAGAAGTCAATTCTTTAAAAGTAGCAAGTTTTGAAGAAGCATAAACAAAAATTAAAAGCATAACAATTATTATAATTGTTGCAACAATCCAAGTCAAGGTTTCACCCATTTGCGCTTTTTTATAATTTAACATTTTTTTCAGATTTTCTTATAACTGATAGAATTTTAATTAAATATTGTTCATTATTTGAATCTACTAAATATAATCTCTTTTCAACACATTTAGAAAGTTTATCATATTTTCCATTTTTTTGAATTTCACAACTCAAAAAAAGATTTTTATTTCCTTCTTCAATATTAAATATTGAATTCAAAAAATCTTTAGGAGTATAAAAATTAATTTTAAAATAATATTGTCCTTGTTCTTGCCAATTAAATTCATCCTCCACCTTAAAATTTAAATGACAATTCTCTAAAAAATTATTCTTAAAATTCTCATTAAATTTATTTTTAGAAACTAAATCAGATTTAATTTTTCCTTGTTCTGAAATACAATCTGCAACATTATTTGCTAAAATTCCTGCTTCTATTTCTCGAGTATCATAAGGATGATTATAAAAAATATAAACCATTGCAAAAATACCTGTAACAACAATAATTAAAATTGCAAACCAATAAACTGCAAGTATCTTATCTGTTCCTTTTTTATCAAAATGTTTTATTTTTATGAAAACCATATTAATTTTTATTATAATTATTTATTTTTAAAATATAAATTCCTTCTTCAACATCTGGATAAGCACTCACATCAACATCATTAAAAAAGGAATAACTATATCCACTTTTATCACTTAATTTTATTCTAACTAAATTTCCATTTATTTTAACTACTTCACCAAAGGGAATATTATTTTTTTTTGATAATTTAAATCCTTCCTCAAGATTTATTTTAAGAAGCATATTAGGTTTAGAAGAATCTATCAAAAGAGCTATTTGTTTTGCATAACTTTTTTCCAAAACAATTGCACCATTTCCTTGTTTTAACAAAAATAAAATTAGAATTATTAAAAATACAACATTAAGAATAATAAAAATAACATTTTCAATAAGAATATTCCCTCTTTTCATAAATTAAAATAAAAAACAAGATTAATAAATTTAATCATTATACATTAAAATTAAGCAAGGGTTGAAACAGATGCACAATTTAATGATTTAAATTTATCTGAATTAGCTTCAATTATTGTGGGTGCCATAAATTTATTATTTATTCCTTTTCCATTTACAACAATCGCAGATATTTCTGGATTAATTGAATTAGATACTTTTCCAACAACTACACTTCCTCCTAAAATTACTCCACCTACAACCCACCCTATTGGATTAGTAACTCCAATAAAAATTAAAGCAGGCACACCAATAATAGTACCAACTTTCCATAATCCTCCAACTTCACTTGTTATCCCCATTAAAACAAAGTATTGTTTATTCAAATCCATTACTCCAAAAGTTCCAACTCCTTTCTGATTTAAAGCCATTTCTTTAAGTTTATTCAAATCTTTAGTTCCAAAAAAATATTCAGAATAAGTTATATCTTTATTAGAAATTTTTTTATTTGCTAAATAATTATAAAAATCATCTTTATTTATTTGCCCTTTTTCAAAACCTTTTACTTTTAAAACACTATCATCAAAAGCCACTTGTGAACAAATAGAACAATAATTTTTTTTCTTAAAATTTTTTGCAACATAATTTACTTTTCCTTCACCAAACATCCACCAACAATCAGCCATCTTTTCTGCAAGAATATTATAAACTTCTTCTTTAGTTTTTACTTTTTCAATCTTAGGTTTATTCATTTTTTCACAACTTCCATCTTTTGTAATACAAAAATATTTTGTATTACAATTTAAAGGTAAAGCCTCCTTTACAGAGGATAAAACAGAATTTCCCCTCATAATAACAGAATTATGACACAATTCTTTTTCAGTTCCTTGTTTAAAATTTAATCTAAAATAAAAAAGTAAAATAACTACAAAACTCACAATTAAAATTATCAAAATTACCAATTGTTGAGTTGTCAATTCTCCTTTTTTGTATTTTTTTATTAAACTCATTTTAATTTATTCCTAATCTCTTAAAAAGAAAATAAATTCCTACAAGTGCAATTCCGAAAAAAACAATCCAAATTAAATATTTCATTAAAACATCAAGATTCATTTTAATTCCTTTACAAAGATTAGATTATCTTTTTTATCTATTTTTATTTCCATTAGTCCCTTTTGAGGATTTTTAATTTTAATCTCATTAAATTTAACCAATCCTTTTACATTTAAACAAGTTCCTTTTTTATCACATTCACTAATCTGCCTATTTTTAACTAACAAAATATTATCAATAACATTATCACAAATACATAAACAATTTCCACCAACACAGGAATTTGGTTTTTTCTCTCCTTGAACAAAACTAAAAAAATACCATCCTTCAGGATTGGGAATCTTTACATTAACAGGATTAATTCTATCAAGATTTCCCATTGCTGTTTTAATACTTCCTTCAGAATTTCCTTTCAAAACTGCTTCTGCTTTTCTAAGATTTTCTCCATCAATTCTTGCAAAATACAAAGAAGTTAAAAAATAAATTAAAAAAGTTATACTTATTACTGCAACAACTATTTTCAATGTTTCTTCTGCCAACAAAAACCCTTTTTTATTAATATGATTTATCATTTTAAACTAAACAAAATTAATTTAACACTTTCTGTAACATTCATACCTGTTGGAATATTCTTAAAAAAATCTATAACATAATTTTTAAAAAATAAATATACTCCCAAAACTACAACTACAACTACTAAAACCCCAATAATTATTTTTATCAACTGACCAATTACCAACTCAGACATTTTACCTATACTTAAACAAATTTTTAATTTGATCAATCAGCGAAAATCCTTTTCCCTTTAAAATAAAAATTGCAATCATTAAAATAGCAAGAATAGCAACAGCAATCAAAAGCCAAGGAAGATATTCTGCAATAACCCCTTTTTTATCAACAAATTTATTCATAAAATATAAAAATAATAGCTATTAATAAATATTTCTTTTATCTCAATAATACTTAAATAATAAATATTAATTAAAAAACTCATAAAATAATAGATGTTAAAAAGAATAATGCTAAAGTTGATATCAATGCAGTAATAAAATAAAACAAAACCCCTTGTTTTAAATTCTTTCCAGTCTGACTTATTTTTTTAAGTTTATCTTCTCCAGAATCAATAGTAATTAAAGTACTTGTAAGAATAAATGTTATCTGAACTAAATAAATTCCTATAGCTATTTGTAAATAATAAGGAGGTATCATTTCAGTCACTTTAAATATATCAACTATCTGTCCCAAATTTCCAAGACCATCTACTCCCTCGCCAGATAAATTAGAAAGATTGAGTTTATTTAAAATAGAAACAATCATTGCTGCCAAACCAATTACAATTCCAGAAAGCAAAGGAGCCAAAAAAGTTATATTACTCTTCATATCTGAAACAATTTCTGCAAGTAAATCTTTAAGCCGATTAGTAATTTTTTGTATATTTTTTACATATTCTGAAATACTCATCAAACTTACAGCAGCTATTTTTAATCCTTTTTTACTTGACTCAACCAACACCCTCATGCTTGTAGCAATAAGATCTGAAGGATAATAAATAATGGCTCCTCTTTGAGAATCAAAAATTGCTTTCTCAACACTCATTCCTCCTTGATAAATATTATAATTCACTCTCTTAAAAAAATTCTCTGTTTTAAGTCCCTTCGAAGACTGAGCAACCTTACCAAAAACTAATTCAGGAGGAGTTCCACTTCCAATTCTATTACCTAACTGAAACAAAGAACTATTAAATTCTTTTTCAAGTTCTTGAGTATTTTCTCTTTCAAGAATTAATTCTTTTGTTTTATCTTTAAAAGCCATTGAAAAAAATAATCCTAATCCCAAAGGAATAAACATACTTAAAACTAAAGCTCCAACTCCAAAAGGACCTACAATTTTGGAAACTCCAGTACCTAATGTTTTGAAATCAAAAAACATTCCATCTCCTAAAAATCCAAGACCTAATTCAATAAAAGAATAATCTGTTTGTAATCCTATTAAACCAGGAATAGGAGTATACTGAAAAATTAAAGGCAAAAATCCAATTATAAATAAAGGGAGAGATATAAGAAATGCTTTTAGATAAGGTGTGTTACTTTTATATTTAAAATAATAAGGATTTTTTTCTAAAAGTTTAGTTTCACCATAGCCTCCTGGACGCAACATCATAATTTTATCGGTGAGATAAAAAACAAAAAAAGGAATTATCAAATTAAATAAAATAATAATATGTATCCATTTAAGTGCCCCTCCAATCATTGCAGAAGCCAAAGGAAGTAAAGCCAACCCCAAAGTTGGTAAAACCACTCCTAGCATATAAACATTAGTTAAAGGACTTCTAACAGAATGTGTAAATTTAAGCATCTTATCATAAACTCCATCTAAAACAACCTGAATAGATTTTTCCAAAATAGAAATTCTTCTGGAATCACTTGGTTCAAATAAACTGCTTTCAATTAAATGAAAAGCCTCAATAAACTCTGTTGAATAACCTCTCCAAGTTTCTAAATAATTATCTAAACTTTCTTTTATTGTTGAAAATTTTCCAACTTCAACTTCATAAAAAATTCTTTTAAAATCAAGGGCAAGAGGAAAATCCAAATGTTGTGATGCAAAAGAAATTGCTTTTTCCAAATTA
>CAYPDP010000019.1:0-11067 GCA_964409555.1 Candidatus Woesearchaeota archaeon
GGTTATACAGATTATACTACTCTTGATTTTAATTCAAATATTCCAACAGGAACAAATTTAACAATTCAATTAGCAAGTAATAATGACAATTCAACATGGAATTATGCTGGGCCTGATGGAACTTCTAGTACTTATTACACCTCTGGACAGGCAATTAATTCAAATAATAATGGAAATAGGTATATAAGGTATTTTGTTAATCTTTCATCAACTGATTCAACTTTAACACCCGTCTTATATAATATTACTATAAATTATGGAGCTCTCCAAACTGATTCAAATGGAGATTATAATTATACATTTATTACACCCTCTTCAAAAGGAAATTATGATGTAAAAGTTAATTTAACTTGGAATGGAATTTATGCAGAAAATAATATAACTCTGCAGGTTACAAATACTAAACCAAATCTTCCGAGTTTGAAAATAAATTCAACAGATGGAACAAATGATACTCTTCAGGACTTGCATTGTTTTGCAACAATACTTGACGCTGAAGCAAATAAGATGAATGTTTCAATTAAATGGTACAAAGATAGTGTTTTAAATTTAACTATTGATTACAATAATAGTTATTCTTCTGGAACTGCATTTGATGAAGTTTTGACTTATCAAAATACAACTCTTGGAGAGATATGGAATTGTAGTATTAGATTATTTGATGGTATGGCTTATAGGGATTGGGTTAATTCAATAGGATTAGAGATAATAAATTCTCCAACATTTATAACTTTAAATGACCCTTCAAATAATTCTTTTAAGAATACTAATTTAATTTCTTTTAATTTTACAGTAACTGATAAAGATGAATTCAAAAATGCAACAATTTTTGGAAATTGGTCAGGAAGTTTTACAGCAAATAACACAAATCAGACTCCAATTTATTCAGGAAATCAAAGTATAATTAATGTTTCAGGAATTTCTGATGGAGGTTATATTTGGGATGTTTATGCTTGTGATAATTCAAATAATTGTACTTTGGGAACTTCAAATTACACTTTTACAGTTGATACAATTATTCCGCTTGTAAATTATGGAACTGGAACAGAAACTAATGGAACTTATTTTTCAAGAAATTGGATTTATGTAAATGTTTCAGCATCAGATTTAAATGAAGATACAATAACTTTTAATTTATATAATTCAACTTTAGGAGTTGTTAATTCCTCCCCTTATATCAACAGCCAGAGAATAATGAATTGGACTAATTTGGCCGACGGAGTTTATTATTATAATGTTACAATTAATGATTCAGCAACTAATGAAAATACAACTCAGTTAAGAAAAATAACTTTGGATACAACTCTTCCATTGGTTGATTTTGGAATAGGCACAAAAAATAATGGAACTTCTTTTAATACAAATAGTATTTATGTAAATGTTTCAGTTACAGAAATAAATGAAGATACAATAATTTTTAGTTTATATGATTCTTCATTAAATTTACTTAGTTCTTCATCTTATACAAACAACAATAGAATAATAAATTGGACAAGTATGTCTGAAGGATATTATTATTATAATGTTTCAGTTAATGATTCTTCTGGAAATTTGAATGTAACTCAATTAAGGAAAATAACTTTGGATGGTACAAGTCCTGTTGTAACAAATTATTCTTGGGAAATTGTAGACAATGATATTGGAGGCTCGGCAGTTTTATTTAACTGGACTGTTTCAGATAATCTTGATTTGAATTTAAGCTGTTATCCAACTTATTCTGGAAGTTATGTTAATTCAACAAGTGTATTTTATGTTGCAAATGGTGCAAATAGAAGTACTTACTGGAGTTTGCCTGGAGGAGTTCATTCAGCAATAAATGTTACTTGTTTTGACGATGCAAATAATTCAGCTCAGAGTTCAAGTGTATTAAATTATTTAGTAGCTATAATAAATATAAGTTCTCCTCAGGTAGATTCTATTGTAAGATATAATACTCTAACAAGTTTTGTTGTTGATGAAATTGATGGAAAGGATTTCTTAAACAATGTGTCTTTATCAATTAGTAATTCAACTGGTGAATTTTATCAGAATTATTCTCAGTCTATTATTGTAGATAAACATTTAATTAATTATACTTGGGCTAATTTTTCAGATCCTTTTTATCCTACTGTAAATGCTTGGGGATTTAATCAATCTGTTGGAATATATAAAAATGCTTCTGATTCATTAAGATTAGTATATTTAAGACCTTTAGGAACAACTAAATCACCAATAGGACAGCTTTGTCCTAATGAGACATATATCTTTAATGGAACTAATGTTAAAATAACTGTTAGTGCTGATTTAGATACTCTTTTTAAGTCAGATAATTTAACTGTTGTAGACCCTAATGGAATTTCTTATAGGCTTAATAGTACTGAATATTCAATAGATTCAACTTCAAATTTTACAAATAGTTTGAATTATACTCTATCTGTTAATAAAACTGGAAATTATACTGCTTTCTTGACTTTAGTAGATTATGAAAATCAGACACTTAATGAAAATTATACATTTTATGTGACTGCATTCAATAGGTCTATTTCTATGAATTTTACTTCAAATATTTCTATTATGGATGTTTGTGGAAATAATATTTTGAAACAAGGAAATAATGTAAATATGATAATTCCTAGTGGGGCACTTTATGATGTCTCTCTTGATGTTAAAGAAACTCTTAAAAATACTTCTTTTATTTTTAGAAATGCAAATCTTTCTAATTTGAATTTAGTTATAAATTATACTTCTTTAACTAATGAAACTTCTGCTCCTACTGGTAAAAGTAGAGTTTATTTGTTTGATGTTACAACTGGTCTTCAATATCAGACTTCTGAAATGACAATTTATTATGCCCCTATAGCATCAACTTTAGATGATGAGTCTACTCTTAAAATGTATTCTTGTACTGATTTTACAAATTCAACAATTTGTAATAGTGGTTGGAATTTAGTGAATACAACTTTGAATACAACTCTTAATACTTTAAGTACTACTACTTTGACAAATATGTCTAGATTTATTGTTACTGAAGACCTTGCAACTGTTACTCAAACAGTTACTCAAACAATTAGTTCTGGAGGTGGGGGAACTACTACAAAAACAGTTTATGCGAATTTGGAAATTTTGGTTCCAGGACAGGTAGATATGGAAACTAATGATCAAGTAATTCTTCCAATTATTGTGAGAAATCCTCTTGAGAGTGTTCAATTAACTGGCATTAATCTTTCAGCTATTGCAGATACTCTTGGTCTTTCAATATCTTTTGATAAAACATTCATAGATTCTCTTGCTCCAGGAGAACAAGAAAAAGTTAATATGATTCTTAAAACTGATAAGAATGCATTTTTAGGAGAGTATGCTATAACAATTAATGCTTCAGTTGATAATCCTCAGATTACTGATTCTGCAAAAGTATTTGTAAGAATTATTGAAAATTTAGGAAAAGAATTTGTTAAAGAGAGGGTTGTTTTAGTTAAAGATTTGTTTAGAGAAAATCCAGAATGTTTGGAATTTAATGATTATCTTAAAGAGGCTGAAAAGATTTTAGATTCTGATCCTGAGAAAGCAAAGAAATTAGTTCAGTTAGCAATTAATGGCTGTAAAGAATTAATAACTTCAAAAAATTTTGATGTTCAAAAAGTTGTTTCAAGAATAAAAGATCAGACATGGAAAAATCCTCTTATGTTAACTCTTTTCTTTTTGATACTCTCTCTTATTACTTTGATGTGGATATTTAGAATAAGGTCAAAAAGAAAAGCATTAAGGAAATTAGGAATTAAGAGTATTAAATCAGAATCTAAATCAAAAAGAAAAATGTTTAAATCTATTTTTTCAATATTTCATTCTAAATCAAAAAAAAGTTCTAAAAGTAATGAAGAATCAAAGAATATTTTTGAGAGAAATTAAAAAAATATTAATTTTGATTAATTATAAAATACAATAAGTTTTTTATAATTAACTTTTTATATTTATACATGAAAAAGAGAGAATATTTTTTTATATTGATGGGTTTATTATTTCTTCTATTTATAATTTTATTTTTAAATAATATTAATGCTAGAGAATTATGTGATGTAAATTCTGGAAGTTGGAGTTCTTGGAGTTCTTGGAGTAATTGTTCTAAAGGTTTACAATCAAGATCAAGAATTGAAAGTAAAGGGTGTATTGATATTGATGAAAAAAATTGTTCTTCAGAATATTCTCAAAATTTAGTTACTCAATGTGTTAATACCTGTTCTTCTAAAGGAGAGGTACTTGGAGTTTGTAATGATAATACTGTTGTTAAAATAGAATGTGGAGATTATAATAATGATGGATGTCTTGGATGGAGTGATAATCTTTATGAATATTGTGGAAAAGGAATGTATTGTCAAAGAGGAGTTTGCACTGGAGAGCTATGTGATGATAAATGTTCTTTTTTAGGTGAACAAAAAGTATGTGTTAATAATACTGCTTATAAAACAAAAAAATGTGATATTGATAATTCTGGATGTTATGATTGGGGAAATTGGGAAGATGTTTCTTGTAATGAAGGAGAGACTTGTAAAGAAGGAGCTTGTACAGGAGGTGTTGAAACTTGGGTTTGTAAAGAATGGTCTTATTGTAAAAATGGAATTCAAAAAAGAAAATGTATTGATGTAAAACAATCTGGTTCTGAAAAAAGAAAACCTACTGAAATCCAATCTTGTATTTCAGATATTAAAATAGATTATAATCCTAAAGAATTAAATTTAATAGTTCCAGAAAAATATAATAATGAATTTGTTTTAAATATTTTTGATAATAGAAAAAATAGAGAAGTATCTGTTAAATGGTTTTTTAATTCAGATTTAAAAAAGACTGATAAATTTTTTGGAAATTCTTCAGGAGTTTTAAGTATCTTTTCAAAAAATTTTAAAAAATCAGGAATATTGAAAGCAGAAGTTTCAGATTTAGGAAGAGAAACTGAGAAAAAAGAGATAATATGGAATGTTGAATTAAATAAGACTGCAAAAAAAGATTGTTTTCCTTATTGGAAATGTGGTTGGTCTGATTGTTCCTCTGGAGAATTAAAATCTTATTCTTATGATTGTGTTGATTTGAATTTTTGCGGAGTTAATATAAATATGCCTTATGAAAAAAAATGTGATTGTTATCCTGAATGGGAATGTTCCGGGTGGAGTGAATGTACTGTTAAATATGGATTAAAAGATATTTTTGAAAATAAAAAACAAATAAATTTAAGAGGTTATAAAGAAAATAGTTGTGTTGATTTGACAGGATGTAAAAAGGAGAAAATACAGAGAACTTTATGTAATATTTCTACATCAGTTTCAATAAATAAATCTACTTGGTGTTCGCAGACTTATGTTGAGATTTTAGATATTAATACAAATGAAGTAGTAGGAAGAGTAAAAAAAACTGGGATACTTGAATTTAAAAATATTAGTAGAATTGATATTTCTTTCTCTGAATCAAATTCTAAAAAATATTGTGATTATTGTTTTAATAATATAAAAGATTATGATGAGACTGAAGTTGATTGTGGGGGAACTTCTTGTCCATCTTGTTTGAAATTAAAAAGTTTTTTTAATTGGATAGTTTATTTAAATTGGTTTTTATGGTCTTCTTTTTCAATATTATTTTTTATAATAATCTTTACAAATATAGAAAATTTTAAGAAAATTTATAGATATTTTTTCAATTTAGAAAATAATATTGAAAATAAATTAACAATGTTTTTTAAAAATAAGATTTAATTTATATTTCTTTTATTAATTCTTTAAATAAAATTATCATTTTTTTAAATTCTTTTTCATCAATTTTTTTATCTGCAAATTCAATTTCGTTTATTACATTTAAAATTAATATTATTTTTTCTTTAATTTTTTCTTTTTTTTCTTTTTTTTCTAGTTTGGAAATAATACTTTTTTTAGTAGGTTGTTCTTTTATATCATAATGATTTTTTATAAATGTTCTAAAAATAAAGATAAATTCATTAATGGATTTCTCTGAGAATTTTTCATTTTCTATTTTTTTAATTTCTAAAATAGTTTGACCTTTTATTCCACCTATATTTTCATTTATCTTTTTTCTTTCTTTTTGTGAGAATAATTTTCTTAAAAAACTCATAAATAATATTGTTAAGGAGTATTTATAAATTTTAAGTTTTCAAAATGTTTAAAAATAACTAATTACTTCTTTTTATAATAAAAAGAGGATGGAGATTGATAGTTATTTAATCATATTTTAGAATGTCAAATCATACAAAAAAATTTGAAGAACTGATTTCAAAGAGAGATAACCTTATTGGTAAAATTAATGAAAGAGAAATTGAATCTTTAAGATGGGACATTGATGAAAAAGTAAGAGAAAGAAAAAAAAATGAAAAAAATATTTTAGCAAAACAGAAAAAAACTGCTGAAAAGAAAGTAAAAGAAAAAATAAAATATGAGAAATTAAAAAAAGAAGAAGTAAAAAAAAGAATTAAAGAAGAAGAATTAAAAAAGAAAGCAGAAGAAAAAGAATTAAAGAAAAAAGAAAAAGAAGAATTAGAATTAATAGAAAATAGAGAATTTGAGATAGATAAAGAAATTTCTTTAGAACAATTAAGAAAAATAAAAGAGAGAAAAATTCTTTCTAATGAAAAACAAAAAGAATTAGAAAGAAAAATAAAAGAGAAAATAGGAAATCATATTTCTTTAGAAGAATTAAAATCAGATTTAGATAAAAAGAAAAAAATTGATGATAAATCTAAAGTATTAGAAAAAGATATTACTGAAAAAGAAAATATTGACGAAGAGAAAGATGAATCCATAGATGAGGAATATTCAATAGAAGATGGATTAATGAAAGAGGAGTTAAAAATAGATAAAAGAATTTCTTTAAAAGAAATGAGGGAGAAGAAAAAAAAGGTAGAAGAAAAGAGAAGAAAAGAAAATATTTTAAAAAGAAAATATGAATTAGAAGAGAAGAATAAGGTAAATTCTAGAAATAAATTAAAAACAATAATTGAAGAATATTCTAAAGATATTAGTAATTTAAGAGAAGAAATTTCTAAGACAGTTGTAGGACAAGAAGTTGTAGTTACTGCTTTGATTAGAGGATTTCTTGCAAATGGACATGTTCTTATTGAAGGAGTTCCTGGAATAGCCAAAACACTTCTTATTAGGACTATTGCAAGTGCAAGTGGATGTGATTTTTCAAGAATTCAATTTACAGTGGATTTGCTTCCTACAGATATTACTGGAGTAACGACTTATAATGAAAAGACAAATGAGTTTTCAACAATTAAGGGACCAATTTTTTCAAATTTTATAATTGGAGATGAAATAAATAGGGCACCTCCTAAAACACAATCAGCTCTTTTGGAAGCCATGCAGGAGAAACAGGTTACAATTGGTAAGGAAACTTATAAACTCCCTAGTCCTTTTTTTGTAATGGCTAATAATAATCCTTTTGAAAGTTCAGGGACTTATCAACTTCCTGAAGCGCAAATAGATAGATTTTTGTTTAAAGTTCTTATGAATTATGTTTCAGAAGATGAAGAAGTTGAAATTATTGATAAAAATATGACTATTCATACTTTTAGTGAATTTAATGTTAAACCAATTATTTCTCCTAAAAAAATTATTGAAATGCAGAATACAACTAAAGAGATTCTTGCAACTACTAAGATTAAAAAATATGTTGTTAATTTGGTTATTGCTACAAGAAATCCAAAAAAATATGGAATTAATTTAGGAAAGTATATTGAATGGGGATGTTCTCCGAGGGCATCTATAGGAATAATTATTGCAGCAAAAGCTGATGCTTTAATGAATGGTTCTACTTATATTACTCCTCAAAATGTAAAAAATGTTGCACATGACGTTTTAAGACATAGAATCAGTTTGAATTATCGTGGGCAGGCAGAGAATATAAAAACTGATGATATTATTACAGAAATTTTAAATAAAATTCCTTTACCTTAAGATGGCTAAATCAAGATTAAAATTAGATTTAGCATCTTCGTTACAGAGATTAGATTTAGTTGTAAAAGGACTCGTTAATACAAAATTTATGGGGAATTATTTGAGTGCATTTAAAGGAAGTGGACTTGAATTTTCTAATTATAGATATTATAATGAAAATGATGATTCATCTAGAATAGATTGGAAAGCAAGTAATCGGGCAAGAAAATTGTTAGTCAAAGAATTTACAGAAGAAAGAAATATTAATGTTTTTTTTATAGTTGATGTTTCTTCAAGGATGGTTTTAGGTTCCATAAATAAATTAAAAGCAGAATATGCTGCAGAATTAGTTGCTTCATTTTCACACACTATATTAAAAGAAGGAGATTATGTTGGACTTAGTTTGTTTTCAGATAATCTTATTAAAGAAATTGTTCCTAATAATGGAATGAAGCATTTTTATGTTCTCTCTGATAATTTAAGTGATGCTTCTTTTTATGGAGGAGGATTTAATTTAAAAAAAGCATTAGAACATGCTCTTAAATTTTTTGAAAAAGATTCTTTAGTAATAATTGTTTCTGATTTTATAAGTGATGAAAATTTTTCAGAAGAATTAATGCTTGCTGGAAAAAAATTTGATCTTATTGGAATGATGGTAAGGGATCCAATTGATAAAAATTTGCCAGAAGGTATGGGTCAGGCACTTGTTGAAGATCCAGTTACTGGAGAAAGACTTTTGATATCTCCAAATAAATTAAAATATCTTTATGAAGTTGTTGCAAAAAAAGAAGTTTTAAATTTAATTAAATCATTTAGAGATGTTGGTGCAGAAATTTTGCCATTGTATACTAATAAATCTTTTGTAGAAGATCTTGTTATGCTTTTCAAGAAAAGGAGTTCAGGATGGAGATAACTTTTTTAAATCCAATTTATCTTTGGACTTTATTAGTTGTTCCAGTATTGGTAGTTCTTTATTTTTTCTCATTAAAATATTCAAAATTAATGGCTTTGAAATTTTCTAATTTTAGTGCTCTTTCAAGAGTTTCAGGAGCTATTGGGGAAGAATCAAATATTCCTGTTTTAATAATACGGGTGGCTGCTTTAATATTTATTATTCTTTCAATTTCTGGAATGACTTTATGGTATATTGGAACAAGTGCAAATAATGATTATGTTTTAGCAATAGACTCTTCGGCAAGTATGATGCAGAATGATTTTAGTCCAAATCGTCTTGAAGTTGCAAAAACAGCTGCAAATAATTTTGTTGATAATCTTCCTTTTTCTTCTAAAGTAGCTATAGTGAGTTTTTCAGGAGTGAGCTTTGTTAATCAACCTTTAACAGGAGATAAATCTTTAATGAAAGAAGCTATTTCAAGTATTAATTCAAAAGCTATTGGGGGAACTGATTTAGGTGGGGCAATAATAACTTCTACAAATCTTTTAATTCCTTCTAAAAAATCTAGAATGATTATTCTTTTAACTGATGGAAGATCTAATATTGGAATTTCTGAAAAAACAGGATTAAGTTATGCTCTAGATAATCATGTTGTTGTTCATACTATTGGAATTGGAGCGACAAAAATAATTGATAATAAAACTAGTTTAAGTTTAGGAATAAATGAAGATACTTTAAAAAAAATGGCTGATTTAACTTTGGGAAATTATTATCATGCTTCAAATTCAAATGATTTAAAAAATATTTATAAAAATATTGTGGTAACACGAACTAGAGGAAGAATTCCCTTTGATTTTTCATTTCCTTTACTTTTAGTTTCTTTAGGATTATTAATTTTTGATTGGTTTCTTGGAGGAACCATCTATAGAAGAATTGTTTAAATATGTAATTTCAAATAAATTTATATACTATATTTTTATATTTTAAATATGGGAAAGAGGTTATTGATTATTAGTTTTTAGTTTATTAGTATTTTCAATTTTAATGTTTTCTTTTGCTTCTGCAAATATTTTTTCTGATGTTTTTAATAAAATAACTGGAAATGTTATTACAGGAAATGTTGTTGCGACAAATTCTATTGCTGTGGTGAGGCCTGATTGTGGAACTTATACTGGAGGTTATACTTGTTATTCTTCTTTATCAGCTTGGGAAGCTGGAGAGCAAAGAGATTTAGTTGCAAGCAATGAAATTGCAACAGCGAGAATAGAAGGTGTTTGGACTCAGCCAGATAATTCTATTGTGACTATTAGTGGTTGGACTACTTCTCCAACAAATTATATTAAAATTTATACAACACCTGAAGCAAGGCATAATGGGAAGTGGGATACTGGAAAATATAGATTAGAAATTTCAAAAAGTGCAATTAATATAAAAGAAGAAAATGTTATTGTTGATGGTTTGCAAATAATGGTTACAAGAACAAGTTTTGGAGGAAATAATGCTTTAGCCATATATTCATTAACAAATTTAGGAACAGTAACTCTATCTAATAATATTTTAAGAGGTAATTTATCAGGAACTTCAACAGGTGCAGGAATATTTTATAATTCAGCTCCAGTAAATCACACTTTAAAAATATATAATAATGTTATTTATAATTGGAATAATACTGTTGATAGTGTAAATTCTGGAATATATATTAGTTCAAGTACTTTAGGAAATATTTATGCTTATAATAATATTGTTTATAATGCTTATAGATGTTATTTTCATTGGAATGGTGCAAGTTCTTCTTTTTTCTCTAAAAATAATATTGCTCAAAATTGTTTAACAGGGTATTTTGGAACATTTAATTCTTCTTCAGATTATAATATTGTAGATTCAGGAAGTGTTCCTGGAGGAAATTCAAAAGTGGGTAAGGTTTCTTTTGTTTCTACAAATTTTGAAAGTGAGGATTTTCATTTATCTTCTTTGGATACTTCTGCAAAAGATTCTGGAACAGATTTATCAAGTGATATTAATTTAGCTTTTACAAATGATATTGACGGACAAACAAGAACTGGAACTTGGGATATAGGGGCTGATGAATACATTCAATCAGGTCCTGATTTAATTTCTCCAATAACAACTGCTTCACCTTTAGGAGGAATTTATACTTTAACTCAATCAATTAGTTTAACAACAAATGAACCAGCAACAATTTATTTTACAATAGATGGAACAACACCAACAATAACTTCAAATATTTATTCAAATAAAATT
>CAYPDP010000020.1:0-4788 GCA_964409555.1 Candidatus Woesearchaeota archaeon
AAAAGATAATACTGATGAAATTAAAAATAAATTAAGATTTATTAGTAGCAGAAATAAAATACTGAATTATGCTTTAAAAAATAATTATGAATATGTCTTAATGATGGATTGTGATGTAATTCCTCCAAAAAATATAATTAAAGATTTACTTAAAGAAGATAAAGATATTATTAGTGGGATTTATTATAATTACTTTACAATAAATGGGGAACAAAAATATAGGCCTGTTGTATGGTGCCATATTTCTCCAGAAGAATTTGAAGAAATATCTCAAAAGATAAAATTTCCTTCAATTATTAAGTCTCATGAAGATATTAGAAGACATATGACTCCTGAAGAGGTTAATAGCAAAAAAGTTTTAAAAGTAAAGATATCTTCTGCAGGATGTATGCTTATAAAAAGAAAAGTATTTGAAAAAATAAAATATGGCTTATTAAACCTACCAGGAAATTTAAGCACAGGGGATGATATTTACTTTTCAACAAAAGCAGAAGAAGCAGGATTTGAAATTTATTGCAATACCAAAATCAAATGTGAACATCTAATCTTAGGAAAATTTTATAAAGATAAAGAAGGAAGTTTAAGACATCCTATATTTGATTAATTTAATTATATAAAATGAGAAAAATAAAAACATCCACACTAAAACAAATTGAAATAAAAAAGAATAGAAGAAATAAATACTTTTTGGGATTTGGACTTATAATTTTAATGTTCTTTAGTACAGTGGGATATTCTTTTATTGGAAAAAGTGATAATAATCATAAAGGAGATAATATTCTTAATTATAATAATTTTAAATTTATAAATCAAAATAAACACTGGATTTTAAATACTGGAAATTCTAATTTTATTTTCAAATATAATCCTCAAGAAACAGGAAAAATAAATTATCAAACTTATGAAATAAGAAAATTAGATAATTATTATAATAAACCATTATATATTTATTCTAAAAATAATGAAGTAAAACAGGAAATTTATAGAAATTTATTTTCAGTTGTTCAAAGAATGCAAGATGCTTGTTTAGACAAAGAAAATTGTAATGGTGATTTTCCTTTAAAAACTTGTGAAGATAATTTTATAATAATTCAAGTTAAAAATGATTCAGAAGAAATAATTCAAAATAAAAGTTGTGTTTTTATTAAAGGTCCTGAAGAAAATTTAACAAAAATAACTGATGAATTTTTATTTAATGTTCTCGGAATAAAATAAAAATATTTATAAACTTATTTTATAATCTTCAAGTATGGTTAAAGAAAATAAAAAAAATATTAAGAAATCTAAAACTAATACAAAATCATCTAAAGATAAAAAAGAGGTTTGTGAAATTTTTGAAGTTGAAAAAGATGGGAAAGAAAAAGAAATAAAATCTTGTGGAACTGATAAAACAGTTGCAGAAAAAATAACAAAAAAACGTATTAATTATGAAAATATGCAATTAAAATGGGTATTAATTGTCTTTGGAATTTTAATTATTCTTTTCATAGGTGGATATTTTTTTATTAGTTCATTAAGACATTTTGATTATAGAGGTGTTAAATTTGACGTTATTAGTGAAAAAAATTTAATATTTTACAAAACATTTTTCCCAATTTATTCCAACGGAAAACACACAGCAGATTATAATTTCTTTATAAGAAATGACCCAAGAAAATTAGATAAAATTCCTTTTAAAGGTGATTTAGTATTGCGAAAAAATATTGTTATTAATATGACTGGAGAATTTAATTGTAGTGGGGATGAAATAATAGCTATTGCAAACTTAGTAAAACCTTTTAATACAGCTGGTGCAAAAGTAATAAAAGATGATAATGCTGATTGTGATTCTCAAGGAAGATATACTTTTATAAAAATAAAACATTCAAAAAATAATCAAGAAACAAATATTGAACAATTTGGACCTTCATGTTATAATATAAATATTAATAATTGTGAAATTTTAAAAGGAACTGAAAGATTCATGATTGAAACTTTTGTAAAAGTTAATAAAAATATTAAACATTAATTTTTCTTCTTTTTCTTTAAAAAAGTATAAATTAAAAATATTAAAAGAGATAATCCTACAATTATCCAAGTTATAATTTTTATATTCCCTTTTATTAATAGGAAATTATTTCCAAAAAGAATTCCCATATAAATAAGAATTAACACCCAGATTCCTGCCCCTAGTGCTGTAAATAAAATAAATTTAAAAAATTTCATATTAGAAAACCCTGCAGGAAGAGAGATTAGTTGTCTTATACCTGGAATAAACCGCCCTATGAAAGTTGTTATCTCTCCATGTTTTTCAAAATAAATATCAGATTTATTTAAAGATTTTTTACTCAAAAACAAAATATGCCCATATTTTTTTACTAAAAAATCTACTGTTGTTCTTCCTAAAAACATTGCCAAAAAAAAGTTTATTGTTGCCCCTGTTAAACTTCCTAATAATCCTGCAATAAATACCATAGAAAAAGACATTTTTCCTTGAGCTATAAGTGCTCCTTGAGGAATTAATAAAAGTTCACTTGGCCAGGGAAAAAAAGAACTTTCAAGAGTCATCCATAAAAAAGTCCCAACATACCCAATAGATAAAGAAAATTCCAACAAATAATTTATTAGCTGATTAAATAATTCTATCATTTTATTTTTTTCCTAATAATGATTTTTTATAAAGAGTCTTTAAATCTGAATAAACAGGTATTTCTTTTAAATTAAATAATTTTACTTCTGCAAACCAAATTATAATTACTAAAAAAGTACTTCCAAAATACCATAAAAATTTATGTATAAAATTAAAAGATGGAAAACTTTCTATAAATAAGAAACTTAAAAAGAATATTCTTAAAATATTTATAATTAAAAAAGATATAAAAGATAAAGCAATCATATTTGCTCTCTTATTTAATTTAATTCCAGGTGTTGTAAGATTTAATATTGTTAGAAGATAATAAGCAGACCCTGCAATACAGGCATCAATTAATACTATTGAAATATTCCCAAAAACAATTTTATTTTCAATTAAAGAAACATCATAAAAAAGACTTAATAAAAAATAAGAAGGATATATTGTAACAGCTGAAAAAATAAAATAAAAAATATAAAGATTAGGTATTGCAACTAAAACAAGAATTAAATATCTTGACATTAAATCAATAACATATTTTTTATTATCTTCTGTCTTTTTTCTACTCATTAAAATAAAAGTAAAAACGTATTTAAATAGTTTAAGATTTAAAAAATACAAGAAATTAAATTTTAATAAAAATTATTTCTCAACTTTTCTTGTTATTTTTATTGCTATAATTATAATTATTATAATTAAAATTAGATTAAGAAATCCAATTCCCCATAAATATCTATTTTTTCCTAAAACAGAATTTCCAGTAATAGAGTTTAAGAAACCAGATTTTAAAGGAGAGGTAATTGAAACTGAAACAGGTCTTATTGTTACATCATTTCCTGAAAGAGCTTCTATATTAAAAGTATAATCTCCTGAAGCATCATTTTTAACCTTGAAAGTAGCCAAAATATCTTTTGATTCCCCTGCATTTAATACAAGAAGATTCTGACTTAACTCAACAGAACTTGCAAAAGAAGTGTATCCTGCTGCATTTAAATTATAATTAACTACTTTATCTGAAGGATTAGTTATTGTTACTTTAACCACTAAATCTTCTCCTGAATCTCCTCCAGACTGTAAATTCGCGGATATCAAAGGTTTTATTCCTTCACTAACTGTTCCAGAACAACCTCCTTCAACTTTCAAAGGAATATTGAATTTTGCATCATCATCGTCAAAATCTGTCTGATAAATATCATTATCTTCATCATAAACATAAAATGAAAGAGGGTAAAATTTTTCTTTTGCATCTTCAGGTATTCTTATTAAAGTATCTAATTTTGTATCATCTAAAGAATCTATATCTCCAACTTGAACTTCTTTATTTATTCCTAATTCAGTATTAAGAATTAATACAAGAACATCATTTTGATCGTCATCACCTATATTCCATACATCTGCATTAACTTGAACATCTGAACCACAAGAGACAGTTTCAGGTATTTGAATATTATCTAAAACAACAAAATTATTTTCGATTACAACATCGATATCTTCAAAATCTGAAACACAAGTTTTATTTCCATCAAACTCTCTATCTTCTCCTGTTGCTTTTGCATAAAATACAAAATTTCCGTTTCTTAAATCTCTCATATGTTTTCTTAATTGAAAATTTACTGTTACTGTTTTACTATCTCCGTCTTTAATTCTGAAATCACTTTCCTTGTCATCTTTATACCAATCTCCTGTTGTTGTATCATAAAGTCCCCATTCAATTTCCACATTTTTAAGATCATCATTTCCATCATTTCTTACTTCTATATCTACTTCAACCTCATCTAAGGGGAACCAAGAAGTATCATCTCCAAACTCCACATTTGAAATTCCTAATTCTCTAACATCATCTATCCTTATATTTAAATTTCCTAAATCTTGATAATTACAAAAATCTCCTTGAGCTGAAACAGTTCCTGAAGCAGTGGTATTATCTGGTGCAGTAGCAGTAATTGTTACTGAATCTCCACCAAGATTTAAATCATTTAAATTAGTTAATAATGAAACTGAAACAGATTGAGAACTTCCAGGATTTAAAGAAAAATTTGAAGGACTTAAAGATACTTGAAAATCATTACCTGAAGTTAATAATATATTTGATAATACTGTATTTCCAGTATTTTTAACTGTAATTGTTGTTGAATTTTGTCCTTGAGGAATTGTTTGACTTGAAACTGAAAGAGAAG
>CAYPDP010000020.1:4888-8962 GCA_964409555.1 Candidatus Woesearchaeota archaeon
TAATTAAAACTAAACTTACCAATACAAATATACTCAAAATTCCTAAGTTTAATGCTTTACTTTTCATTTTGTAATCATTCCAGAGTTACTATGGTTTATAAAGATTTGTATTTTACAGCATATAAATTAATTGTGTTTCAAAAGATTTAAATAAGTTGTATAATCCTTATTATTAATAAGTAATTATAAAAATGCCAATAAAATCTCACGAAAATTCTGTAACTGCCTGGGCTTTTTTGATAGGAGTAATCTTGTCAAGTATTATAGGTCTATCGACAACTTTGTTACCAATTCCTGCTTTATCGAGTTATAGTAAATTAATTTATGGTATATTAGTTATTCTTGGTTTGGTCGTAGGATTTACAACAAATGTTTCTGGAAAAAACTCGCAAACTTTTCTTATTGCTGGAACAGTATTAGTTATTGTAAGTAGTTTCGGAAAGGAAAGTATTACTGGTTCTTTAATAGGAATAGGAATTGGAGATTTAGTTTCCTCAATATTTGCAGCACTTTTAACTTTATTTGTGCCTGCAACAATTATTGTAGCTTTAAAAACAGTATTCAGTGTTTCAAAAATTTAGAATTTTATATCACTTAAATTAATTGTAGAATAATCCATGTCTAATCTTGGACAAGCTGTATTAACCCAACTTTGAATCTCTGGAAAATTTTCAAACTCATTAGTATTTATATTATCACAAATAAATAAATAAACATTTTTATTTTTCTTTTCTAGATTTTTCTTGAATTCTAATGCTTTCTTAAAATTTTGTTGTCCTGGTTTTAGAGAAATTAAAATTCCAATATTATCTGAATTAAGAAATTTTAAATAAGAAGCTTTTTGTTTTTTCTCAAGAATTTCTACTTCTTTCTTTGTTATTTTATTGAAAATTCCATTATCAAAAATATAAACAGGAATTTTCTTAAATGCTTTAGCCAATGAAATTGCGTGAAATTTTCCAGAACCAATTAAAAGAACTGCTTGAATTTTTTTATCAAATTTATTAATTCCAGTGCATCCTAAAATTTGAGAAAATGAAACTATGTTATGTTTTCCTTTTTCAGAAATAATTTCTTTTATTTTTAAAGCAATATCTTTATACTGAATAGAATAAACAAGAGCTATATTTTTTGGAAGATTCTTTGAAATATTTAAAAATATTTTTTCAAATTCTTTAGACAGATCTAATTTTATTTTTACAGGAATAAATATTGTTTTCATCTTATATCTTATTAATTAGATATTATAAAAGTTTTTAAAATTAATCAGAAAAAATTCTTAAAAAATAATTATATCTTTAAAATTAATCAAATCTGCTTTTTTTCTCAGGATTTGGTTTCCTAGTCTCTTTATGTATGTGGGCAAAAGAGGGAGTTACTACAACTATATTTTCTCCAAAACCTGCAATACTTCCTTCAAGAGCATCAGTTGTTTTCTTTATTTTTGAAATTGCTCTTTTTAATTCAATAGAATCTTTTTTTCTTAAAATCTTTATATCAATTATTGCAATAGTATAACCTTCTCTTAATGAACTAAGAATTTCAGTTACATCTTCATAATGTTTTAAATTAAAAAGTGTTACCTTAACTTTTCTTTCTTCTTTCTCTTGCTCTAAGTCAATTTCAAGATATTCCTCGCTATCTGTATCTCCTTTTAGAGAATCTGAGAATACTCTTTTTATTTTATCTAAAACCATATTAATTTTATTAAAGTTATATTTATAAATATTTCGTAAGTTTTTTGTAATGTTTAGTGATGGGATAATTATATTAAATAAGATTATTCTTTCTTATTCATTGATTTCATAAAACTTTCTTTTAATTTTTCGAGTTTTTCTGTTAAAGCAATTTCCTGTTTATCTAAAGAACTTAATCTTAAATTTAAAATTTTCTCTTTATTTTTTAATTCTTCCTTCATCTTATCTTTATCAGTTTTAATCATTAACTGTCCAACAATTTTAAAGACTTCGTCACCTGAATTTTTAATCTCTTCCAAAGCAGAATTTGTTTCAGAAAGCTCCATTTGAAAAGCTTGTTTTTGTAAAAGTAAATTTTGGAAATTTTGCTCTAAAAATTGCATTTCTTGAATATTTTCATTTGAAGGTTCCATTTGAAGAATAATTAAATTGCTTTAATCTTTTTTACTTTTGTCCTCGGCTTGTAAAATATTTTACTTCCACAATGAGGGCAGACGAATCGTTTATCCAAAGCCGCGTCTGTAATTTTTTTCTCGCATTTAAAACATTTGTAAGTTACCATCTTATTTGAATATATTTTGATTATATAAATTTAATTGCTTATATGATATGTATCTGAAGCGAATTTTTTTCCGCAAGTTTTTCTGGAACATTGCCAAATACCTTTTGAAAGTCTTTTAACTCCAAGTTTTTCACAAAAAGGGCATTTCTGTTTTACTCTTTGTTTAACTTCAACTTTTACAAGTTTATCTTTGACTTTTTTTCCATATCTTGCTCCAAAACGTCCTGCTGATTTTGATTTTTTTGATTTTGTTGCCATTTTATTATTATTAAGTCATAAAATTGGTTTTTAAAACTTCCTAAATTAATTACAAATTTCCAATATTACTTATTTAATGGGGCTGCCCGGATTTGAACCGGGGTCGTCAGGTCCCAAACCTGAAAGCTTACCAAGCTGGCCCACAGCCCCTTGGTTAAAAAGGAGCAATTTATTTTATAAATGTTATTATTATGTTAAATTTAAATAATAAAATAAATAATTATTTCTTTTTCTCAATTGTAGGTTTATCTTCTGGAGTTTTAGTTGTAGCAGCTGCCTTAGTTGCTTCTTCTTTTGCAGCAGTCTCAGCCTCTTTAACAGCAGTTTCTTCTTTTAACACTTTCTCTTGTCCTTCTTTTAATTCTGAAAAGAATTTATCTAACTCTGCCTTTTTCTCTTCAGAAGTTTCAGTTGCCTCTGATTGAATTTCATTTTTATATTTTCCTTTATCGATTTCAATTCCAACTTTAGAGGCAGGCATTCCTTCAATTAAAACACCTAAACTTGTACAAGTTCCAATTACTGTTTTAACTGCTAAATTTAAATCCCTACATAAAAGATTAGGTAATTTTGTTTTTGCAACAGAAATTATTTGTTCAATTGAAGCATTTGCAGATTGTAATTTTTTCTGAGTTCCTGAACCTTTTTCAATACCTAATTCTTTTTTTAATAGTTCTGAAACAGGAGGAGAAAATACTCTTATGTTAAATTCCTTAGTAGACATATCAACATCTAATTCAACCGGAACTTTTAATCCGTTAAATGGTTTTGTTGATTCATTTACTTTTTCTATAACCTTGTTTATGTTTATTCCAATAGGACCTAATTTCTGGCTCAAACTTGGACCTGGTTTCATACTTCCACCTTCAACTAAAAGTTTAATTTGCATTTGAAAACAACCTCCTGGTTTTTTTCGATTTTCCCAAAATTTGGGAAGAACAATTTTTAGAATTGCCTCTAACAAAAATTGTAGAAAACAATCCTAAATTCTTTTTAATTATTAATTTTTTAATATCTTTCATTTTAATCTTCCTCAGCGTCTTCACGCCTTATAACTTTTACGTTATCTATTTTAATTGTAACAGGCAACTGAACAACAGCCCCTAACAGACCTACAACTACTTCTTCTTTTTGTTTGTCTATTCTTATAACTTTTGCTTTTTCTTTTTTAAAAGGTTCGGATATTATTTCTACAATGTCTCCTTCTTTAATTGAAATAGTAGTTACTGAAGGTTCAACCATATTTTTTATTTCCTCGTAAGAAATTGTCTTTCCAATAATTCCTTTTATGTAAGGCAAATTAAAAACAACTTCTTCTGCTGAATCACGATTTTCTGCTTCTAAAAAAATATATCCTCTTAATCCGTGAGGTCTTAAAACTGAAAAAACATTTAAATCTTTTTTTTGCGCTCTTTCAGCTATCATTTCAATTGCTCTTTCTTCCTTATTTGTAATTACTTTTATTATGTAAATCATTTTAGTTCCAACTACCTCTTAAATCTTTAAGAAGAAGTAATAATAATTAAAAATTAAGGTTTATAAAGTTTACTCTGAAAA
>CAYPDP010000021.1:0-1913 GCA_964409555.1 Candidatus Woesearchaeota archaeon
GCAAAGGTAAATTTGCATTAGTATTTATGGTTGCAATTCTAGCTATAGGAACATTTGTAGTCATCAAACAAAAAAAGAAAAAATCAAAAAAGATTTAATTCTATAAAATAATTTTTCAAATATAATTAAATCTTTAATTTATAATAATGAAAGAATTAGATAAAAAATTAACACAAGATGAAGCATTCTTAACATTAATAAACAAAATGAGAGAGAAAATACATCTTATGGAAAAAATTGATTCATTCAAGGTTATTCCAATATATTTCATGAATAAAATTGACAGACATATTCAAGAATATAATTTAAATCATGACAAATATATTAGTCGAAGAGAATATTTAAAATTAAAAAAACTTCAGGAAGAAATTGATTCATCTTTAAGGATAGGAAATAAAATGTATGGGAAAAGAAAATTCCTTTTCAAAAAAGATAATTCTAAAAATTTCATTATGTATTGTGATGAAATTCATATTTTACATTAAAATAGTTAATCAAAATATTTTTCAAGACTTTTTAAAATAAAAGGTATTTCTTTGATAGCTTCTTTTACTGTTTCGATATTTATATCTTTTCCATAATAATTTATCTTATTTCTTAATTTTCTATATCTATCAAATTTAATTGAAATTAATTTTTCATCTAAAACATCTTTTAAGAAATAAGTAATTGGCCAATGTTCTAAAAATTTATAACCTTTTGAAAAACCTAATGCTTCACAATATTCCCTTAAACCCTCATAAAGTTCTCTAAAAATTGTTTTCAATGAACTTTCTTTAATAGATATTTCTTTAGCTGTTTCAATTGCTTGTTTTGAAGATTTTATTAAACTTCTTGATCTAATATTATCTACTAAAATTTTTTTAACTTTTCCCTCTTTTAGACTATTCTTAAAATTCATTTTAATATTTCTAATTCTCCAGATAAAACTATTCCATTACAAAGACTATTTATAAACTCAGGATTTTTTTTAATCATTGTATTTATATTAGCTTTTGTAAAATGATGAATTTCTACTTCCTTATTAAGTAATTTTTTATATTTTTTTGTATCAAATTCTTTTTTAATCTCAGAAATTATACAAATATCAATATCACTATTTTTTGTATCAGTTGCCTTAGCATAACTTCCAAAAAGGATAATTACAGGAAAATCATAACTTTCTTGTATAGATTCAATTATTTTGGATTTTCTTATTTTCTCAATATTATAAAATAGTTTAAGATTTAAGTATTTTCTTGAAATAATAACTTTGTAAGCTGAATAGATTCTATTTTTTTTTAAGGTAAGTAATTCTTCCATTACTAATTTATTTAAATATTGTCTTATAGTTGTATGATTTATTTTTAATATTCTTGATAATTCTCTAATATAAAATTCTTTATCAGGATCTTCAAAAAATTCTGACATTATCATTAGTTTTGTTTCCATCTGGAAGTATATACTTACATATGTTTATAAATCTTTCCAATATTCTTTTAACAAAAAACCTTAAAAACCATTTAATTCTTGAAATATTGTAGACTAGGTTGGCGGGTTAGCCCTCCGCTGCTTGCAAACGGGCTTTATGGCAGACTGCAATGAGGGGCGTGATTAGAAAGCTTGAAAGTCTTTGCTTGGACGTTGAAGCTTTGTCCGCTTTGATCTTACATATGCGAAACGGGTCAGACCTTGATCGGAGCAGCCCTAAACACTTGTTAAGATGCTTAGCGGGTCGCAAGGCTGAGGAAAAGTAAAGGTAGCTTTTTAGTAATCTTTGAGCAAACCTCAGAGTCTACATAAGAACACCTAACGGTTTTCTTATCAACTTTCCCTTTAATTTGGCTCAAGGCTGATGAACACCTAACGGTTTTCTTATCAACTTTCCCTTTAATTTGGCTCAAGGTTGATTAACACCTAACGGTTTTTTTATT
>CAYPDP010000021.1:2013-8839 GCA_964409555.1 Candidatus Woesearchaeota archaeon
CAACTTTCCCTTTAATTTGGCTCAAGGTTGATTAACACCTAACGGTTTTTTTATTATTAATATAAAGAATCCTATTATCCATACTTCACACAAAATATTTGATTTCCATTACAATAAGAATTACCACAATCTGCAACACTCGCTATAAAGGTATATCCTTTTGGACATTTTCCACCGCCAACTATATGTTTTCCTTCTGGAGAAATATATAAATCAGTAATCCCTCCTTTTTTTTGAACACTTCCGTCTGGAAATTTTATTCCTGCTCCAGGACCTGTTAAACTTAAATTTTCTACAATATTTACTTTTTTCCAGAAATTCACATTTTTTAAAAAAGCTACCTGTTCATGAAAAGTTGTAGGTCCATTAAAAGCAGATGGTCCATTAACTCCTGCTGATAAATCTAACTCTCCTGCAGAATGCCCTACAACTGAGGGATTATTTCCTCCAAAAGCCCAAACTCCAAAAGTTACAAGAATTAAAACACCTAAGATAATAGCACTATACAAAACTCTATTACTAAAATTTATTGTAAAATGTATTTTTCTTTCCATCTTTTTTTAATTATTTAACTAAGAAAAGTGTATTTTTAAATATTCACATTTCTCAAAACATTAATAAACTTCTTTTTAATTTATTTAATATGGAAAAAAAGGGTTGTCAGGTGTTGTTACTGCTTTAATTATGATTCTTTTAGTTTTAGTTGCTATCGGAATTTTGTGGGTTGTAGTTAAGAATCTTATATCTAATTCAACTGATAAAATTTCCTTAGGTGTTTTTACAGTTGATCTCCAGATAAAAAATATTCAAGTTAATACAAAAGGAGATGTTATAATTAAAGTTAAGAGAAATGTTGGGGAAGGAAATATTTCTGGAATTAAGTTTATTATTTCTGATGGAGATAATACTGATGTTGTTGAAAAACCAACAAAGATGAATGAATTGAGTGAGAAAAAATTTACAATTAATAAAGCAGAAATACCAGGACTATTATTTATTAAAGAAATATCAATAGCTCCTATTTTAATAACCTCCTCGGGAAATGAAAAAATATTTAATATTCTTGATAAAAAAAAATTAAATACTAAACAATTATTATTTACAACAACTCATGCAGGAAATGGTGGAAATGAATATACTTACTGGATGATTTATGATAATGCAAGTTATACTATAAAAAATGGTGATTTTCTTGAGTACGATATCTTTTGTGAAAAAGATAGTATTAGTTGCACAGGAGGAACAGAAATAGAGGGTATTTCTCCAAGTCCTTGGAATGGAAGGGGTAATTCATTAGTGGATCAAAACGGAAAAATTAATTATGTTGCAGACATCTCTGCTTATGCAGATGGGATGTGGTATCATAGAATAGTTGACTTAATTAATGTAAATAGCAAGGTAATAAAAGAGGTAAGTCTTGTTGAAGAAAATAATCTAGGTGGATTGCATAAATACTCTTACAGAAACATAAAAATAACTAATAAAGGTTTAACTAAAATAACTTTTTACAGTATATATGACGGAACTCTTCAATCAAATTTCCTTAATTATGGAACTGGAAATTCTAATTCAAAAGTTGATTTAATTAATATATGAATATTGATATTTTATGAAAAAGGAATATATAAGAGTATATTTAATTTATTAAATATTTATAATTAATTGTAATAAAAATCTTTGAACTAAAAACATTAATAAACTTCTTTTTAATTTATTTAATATGAAAAGAAGAGGTCAATTTTATCTTTTGGGTGCTATTGTAATTATATCTATAATAATTGGGTTTGCAGTTATTTCAAATTATTCTAAAAAAAAACAAACTCCTTTAATCTATGATTTAAAATATGAATTAGGAATAGAAGGAGTTAATGTTATAGAATATGGAACATATAACGAACTCGGACCTAATTTTGCAAATTTAACTTTACATTTTAGTGGAGTTTATTCTTCTTTTGCAGGGGATAAAAAAAACATGTATTTTATAGTTGGAACTGGAAATAATATAACCATGTATAGTTTTACAGATGTTGTTCAAGGAACTTATTCAATAGATGTTGGAGGAGGATATAGTAAAATAGATATAAAAAATAAAGAGTTTAAAGAAAATAAAATAATTCCCACTTCTAAAAAAATAACTGTAAATGTAGAGGGAAAAGACTATGAATTTGATATAACTCCTGGAGAAAATTTCTATTTTATAATCACTCAAAAAATTAATGGGGAAAAATATGTTATAACCTCATAATTTATAAAAAGAAATAATCTTATTAAATTAAATATTTTAAATCAAAATGAATAAAAAAGCCGTAAGCATAATGATTGGGTATGTTTTGTTAATATCTACTGCAGTAATAATTGGAGCAATGGTTTATCAGTGGATGAAAACTTATGTCCCAGCAGATTCTATGGAATGTCCTGAAGGAACTTCTTTAATAATTAAAGAATTTGATTGTTATTCAGATATTACAAGTGGAAATTGGGGAATTAACCTCACTGTAAAAAATAATGGTAGATTCAATCTAAATGGTTATTTTATAAAAGCAACGAATATTTCTGATCAAGAAGTTGCAACAAAAGACCTTTCAAATTATATTAGCATTGGACAAGGAAGAGGTATGGTATTAATTGCAGGGGAACTATCTCCTGGAAAAGAAAAATCTCAAATGATTTTTGATTTAACAAATTCCAAATTAAATAAAATTTATTCTATTGAAATAATTCCTGCTAAAAATATTGTTATAAAAAATAAAAAAAGAATAGTTGGATGTACAAAATCTAAAATAAGAGAAAAAGTTAATTGTTCAATGCCTTAAAATAGAAAAGAATTTAAATTAAAAATTCTTTAAAAATAAAGAAAGAAATCCTAAAAATATGAAAAAAAATATTAAATCAAGATTAGAAAAAAAAGGAGTGTCTCCAGTAATTGCAACAATACTTTTAGTGTCTATTGTTGTTATTTTATCAGTTATTGTATTCTTATGGATAAAAGGAATAGCTGGAGAAGGTGTTACAAAATTTGACCAAAATGCAGAGATTATTTGTAGTGATGATATAGATTTTAGTGCAAGTTATTCTAGCGGAACATTATATATAACTAATGATGGAAACACACCTATTTTTAATATGAGGATTAAAGTTGAAAAGGAAGGAAATTACAAAACAGATGATTTAAGTAAATTATCTGGCAATTGGCCAGAAGTTGGTATAAAACAACAAGAAGGTTTTTCTGATAGTATTGATTTTGGAAATGCAACAAAAATAACACTCATACCAGTAATCCTCGGAGAATCAAATTCAAAAAGAACAAGTTTTGTTTGCAGTGATAAAAATGGTTATCTAATAAGTTTAAAATAATTTTAATTCTTTAATCATTTTTGTAGGCATTCCTAAAACTAATCCTAAAGATTTCAAGTCATAAATATCTCTTTTATTTTTTTTATTAATCAAAATAAAATTCATTTTTAAATTATTTTTATTACAAAGTTTTATATTTTGTTTAACTCTTGCAATAATTTCTGATTTAATATATTTTTTTGAATCAATAATTTCATCTAAATTTATACCGATAATAACATTATTTTTCTTAGCTATTTTTGCAAGGACATGATTAAATCCAGAATTTCTTTGTTTTTGAAAATCTTTTCTTTCAAATTGAGTTAATAAAAGAATATCAATATTTTCTTTTTCCAAAATTTTTCTATTTAAATCATCATCAAGACTATTAAAAATAATTTTAAAATTTTCCTTTTTTGCTTTTTTTATTTTATCTCTTGCCTTGTTAAAATTATTTTCTTTGATCAATAAGTATTTTTCCATGAATAAACCAGTCAGTTAATATTTATAAACTTTAAATTCTTTTTTTAATGATGTTAAAGAGGTTAAATAAAAATAAAAAAGGACTTTCAACAGTTATTGCTACTTTAATAATAATAACTCTTGTTATGGTGACTGCTTCAATTGTATGGGTTGAAGTTAGTAAAATTCTTAAAGAGTCCCAAGAAAACACTCAAGCTTGTTTTAATATTTTCGATAAAGTTACATTAAATAGAGAATATTCTTGTTATAATTCAACCTCAAAAGACATGGAATTATCAATTAACATAGGAGATATTGATGTTGAAGAAGTTTTAATATTAATATCTGGAAGAGGTGAATCAGAATCAGCAAAAATAACAAGTCAAGGAAGTCAGATAAATTATGTTAGAAATTATAATAATCTTTTAAATAATATTATAAAACTTCCAGGAAAAAATGAAGGCAAAACTTATCTTTTTAACACTACTGGTTTAGGAATTGGAATTCCTCAATCTGTTTCAATAGCTCCAAAAATTAACAAAAAACAATGCGAGGTATCAGATATAATGAGAACTATTGATAATTGTATGGCTCTTGCATAAAGTTTATATGATTTTTAAAAGAAAATATTATAAAGTAAATTTTGTTTAAATTATTAAAAGATGGTGAATAAATTAGGACAGGTATGGATTGAAACAGTAATATACACTTTAATTGCATTTATTTTAATTGGTTCAGTACTTGCATTTGTAAGACCAAAAATTGAGGAATTTAAAGACAATGCAATAATTGAACAGACTAGAGGAATGATAAGTGACATAAATGAAGTTATGCTTTCAATTGTTCAGGGAGGCGCAGGAAATAAAAGAATAATTGAAATAAATTTAAGAAAAGGTTCTTTAAATATAGATGGGATTGCTGATGATATTATTTTTGAAATGAAAAGTAGAAGTACTTATACTGAACCAGGAAAAGATGTAAATCTTGGAGGAATAATTGTACATACTAAAAAAAGAGATAGATTAAATTTAATTACATTAAAAAGCAATTATTCAAATCTTTATAATATTACTTTTCAAAATAAAGACGAAATTAAAAAAATAAACAAAGGACCTACACCATACAAATTATCAATTTCAAACGAAGGAAGAAATAAAATTATTAATTCATCCATTTGTACAGATATAACTCTTAATAATGATTGTGGAAATATTACTGGATATTCAAAAAGTTGTTCTGTATCAGGATTAACATTAAATTGCACATATACTTCCAATAAAATAATAATAAATATGGATGTTTTATAAAATGATTAGAAAATTAAAATCTAAAAAAAATGATATTCTTAACTTTAAAAGAATTGATATAAATTTTAATCCTAAATTTCCTCCTCTAAAAAAACATGTAGATAAAACAAAAATAAATGTAAGATATAATTTAATTTCTCCATTTGCTTTTGCACATGTTTATTGGGATAAAAAAAATTCTGAACTGAAATATGATATTGAAGAACCAGTACTTAATATAAAAGAGGATGCATATCAAAAAGAAATTAATTCAGCTATGAAAAGTATAATTAATTTTGATGTGATTATTGAAAAAAATGAAGAAGCATTAAAAAAATATATTGATAAAATGTTTAAGATGCTTGCAATTGAGTTGGGTATAAATTTATCTTATGAGAGTTATACAAAAATATATTATTATCTTTGTAGAGATTTTATAGGTCTTAACAGAGTTGAACCTTTATTGAGAGATTATTTTGTTGAAGATATTGAGTGTAATGGAGCAAATACTCCAATTTATATTGTTCATAGAATCTATAGAAACTTGAAAACAAATGTTAGATTTAATAAAATAGATAAGCTTACGAGCTTTGTAGAAAAATTAGCTCAAAGATGTAGAAGATATACTTCTTATGCAAAACCAATTCTTGATGGTAGTTTGCCTGACGGAAGCAGAGTTAATGCAACTTATACTGAAGACATTACTAGTAAAGGTCCGACATTCACAATAAGAAAATTCACAAAAACACCTTGGACACCAATTCAATTAATCTCGTTCAAAACTTTAAGTCCTGAAATGATGGCTTATCTCTGGTTATTGCTTCAATATAAAATGAATATTCTAATCACAGGAGGAACTTCGTCTGGTAAAACAACTTTATTAAATGCTATTGCTTTTTTCATACCTCCTGAAGCAAGAGTTGTAAGTATTGAGGATACAAGAGAGTTGAATTTACCGAGAGAAAACTGGCTTCCAAGCGTTGTAAGAAGTGCTACAGGAGTTGGAGATGTTGGAGAAATAACTTTATTTGAATTATTAAAAAGTTCGTTCAGACAAAATCCAGATTATGTAATTGTGGGAGAAGTTAGAGGTAAAGAGGCTTATGTATTATTCCAAGGTATGGCTTCAGGACACTCTTCTATAAGTACAATTCATGCCGATTCAGTTAATACAGTTATTCAAAGACTTCAAACTCCTCCAATAGAATTATCTCCAACGCTATTGAATGTTCTTGATTGTGTATGTATCATGACCCATGCAACAGTTAATAAACAAGAAACAAGAAAGTTAAAAGAAATTACTGAAATAATAAATATTGATCCAAAAGGAAATGCTTTAACAAATGCTCCTTTTATTTGGAATCCTGAAAATGATCATTTTTATTTTAAACAAAATAGTGAAATTTTTAAAAAAATTGCTATAAGACATGGATTAAATTTATCTGAGCTTGAACAAGAATTCAAAAGAAGAGTAAACTTACTTTATCAATTATACAAAAGAGATATTTTTGAATTTAAAGAAGTTCAAGATATAATTAATGAGTATTATAAAAAACCAAAAGAAGTTTTAAGAAAATTTGGTTTAAATTAAAATTAATTCTAAAAAATTATATAAATGAACCTACAGGACTTCCAAGTTTAACCCACAAATCCTTTACAGAATATCTTTCAATACCCATTTTTTTAGTCTTACAAGAATAACGACAATCATAAAAATTATTTCCATTGATAGTCATGAATGAATT
>CAYPDP010000022.1:0-6479 GCA_964409555.1 Candidatus Woesearchaeota archaeon
TTCCATTATCCCTCCAGGTGTAACCATACTACACCTATTGCAACCATTATTATTGATAAATACATATACATATTTGAAACAAAACCAAGAACTCTTAAAAATATTAACATAATCATAAATAGAAAAGAAGAACCTGCAAATGCTCTTGAACTTGAATAATTTTTAAGAGAAATAAAAGTTATAATAAATATTCCAAAAGCAACCATTAAAAAAAACCAATTAGTGCTTACTTCTTGAATATATTGAAATAAAGTAAACATATCAGTAACATTATTTGTTGCATTAGCTGGATAAATATAAGCCATTATATTCTCCCCCTACTTACTGAACTTAAAACAGCAAACATTATAACAGTAGTTATCATAGCTAATATAGAACCTATAATTAAATTTCCTAAGGTAGCACTTATTCCAAAATCTTTCATTATATTTAAAAAAATAGTGTTAATCATTCCTATACTTCCAAATACCAATGCTATTACTGAAAATGTTGATTTAAACATAGTTGTATAAGTTGAAACAACATTTAATCCTTCTTTATTAAGAGTTTTATTTTTCATTATATTAATGGTATCAGAAATATTATTTACATCTGAATATTTTTGTTGAAAATTAGAATCAGACATATTAGGAATATTATATCCATTTTCTGAACTACTTATATCATTAACTACAAGAAAACCAATTCCAGTTATTAAGGTAAAAATTAAAATAGTTATCACTATTGTTCTTGGAATTATTTCTCCTTTTTTGTTTTTTATTATGTTTTTAATTTCCATATTAAGATTATTCCTATAAATATAATTCCCACAAGAGTTATTGAACCAAATGATGCAAGTCCTATAAAATTAATTATTATAATTCCTGCTAAAACTAATAATATTCCAACAGTTGGATTCCAAATTCCTGCAAGTGCAAGAGTTAAAATAATAAATAAAGATAAAAATAAACCTGCTTTACCAAATACATTTTTAACCAATCCTCCCACTATTGATTTTAAATTAGTTAATATTTCTGGACTTCTACTTATAAAACTTTTAGCATAAATTGTTCCATTATAACCAGTTACATTACAAATTAAGGAAGCAGATGTAGAAGTTGAATTTATATTACAAATTGATATTTCTCCTAATGAAGGATCATTATAATAAACATATAATCTTCCATAATGAGTTGTTCCAGATGTATCAATATAAGTATATTTCCATAATTTAGTTGTTTCATTATAATTTAAATTATGTATAAAATTTGATAAATTTCCAACATTATTCCAGATATTTTTTGTATTACTATTTGTTTGAAAAGTAAGGGTGCAAGGAACTTCTCTGCAAAATATTTTTTGTATTTCACTTTCATAAATTACTTGTTGATTTTTCTGAACAATTATTCTATAATCTTCGGTTTCTGCTTCAAAATGACCTATTGTTGAACCTGCTTTATTTGTTTTAGCCATTTCTATTGTATTAAATGTTCCTGTTCCAGGATAATATCTTTGAATATAAATATATGCTCCCTCTATTGCTAATTGGTTTTGGTCTAATATATCTATTATAAAACTTGTTGAAGAAGAAGTATTTAAAAAATATAAAGAAATATTTTGTGTTATGTTAGTAAGAGAATTATTAACTAAATAGTAACTTCTTTTTATAAAATTTGTTTTCTCGTATTGAACTGTTGCATCACTTTTAAATTGATGAGTAATATTTTTTGAACAAATTGATTTACTATTCACATTTGTATTAGAAAAAGATATATTCTTTTTCACACTTCCTCCTCCTAACCAATAATCAAATGTTCCATAAAAATCATAGGGTTTTAAATTTGTTAAATCTTCTTCATTCCAAGCAGTAAAATTAAGAAGAGTTGTATTTACTTGACCTGAACAACTACTTATATTAATAATATTAACTGTTTGTGTATTTGAAGATAAATTTTGATTTAAAAAACTTCCATCAGATTTTTCATAAATTAAGTTCCAAAACCAAGAAATATTAACTTGACTATTAAATAAAGGAATATCTATTTTTTTAGATATTTGATAATCATTTCCATTTATATTATTTATTGTTCCATCATAACTTGTTCCATTATAAATTAATTTAGAAGCATAAAAATTAGTTCCATTTAATAATGTAATATTTGTTAGAAAAGTTTCTAAAGATGTTTCAAAAGTTCCATTATTTTGGTAAATTGAATTAACTGTTGCACCAACATCAAAAGTAAAATTATTATTTGCCCAAGAACATTGTGTTCCTGTAGCATTAACACCACAAGCATAAACATTCCAAATATATGAATTAAGAGTAAACTTATCTATAAATCTATTACTTGAATTAGAAATACCTGTTATTGTTACAATTTCAGAATTATTAAAAATAGTTCCATTACTATACCATACATAATAAGTTACATTTGTTAAATTTAAATCTGTTGAAGTAGTTGTATAATTTGCTGTAAAGTTTGTTCCTGTTGTTGATAATCCTGAATTATTTAAAGGAGAAATAAGAGTTGGAGTAAGTATTAAAGGAATTGTTGTTGTAAAAAAACTTAAATTAAATATATTTTCTGCACTTACAGAACTATCTACCCCATTCACTAATCCTCCAGTCCAGTTAAAAATAGAACTATTATAAGGAAAAGATGCAGTATTATTTCCATAAGAAGAATAATCTACAGTGTCTGTTGCTCCAATATAATAAGTTGTTCCTGCTGTTAAATTTACTCCATTAAAATTAGCTGTATAACCTGATAAAGTAGTTGTGTTGAGAATACTTTTTGCAGAATTTAATAATGCTATTGTTGAAAATGATGAAGGATTACTTATTCCAATGGATTCTAATGTTGCATTTGTATTCATTATTATTTTAATACCACTATAAGTATTTGCTGCTCTTAGTCCTACTGATGTGCTAAAACCTCCAATTCCAGAATCCCATTCTATTGTTTTAACAGCACTAACACTTCCAATTAGTAAAATACTTAAAAATAATATTAAAAATAACTTTTTCATAATCTTCCCCCACTTATTCCAGATTTACCAAATATAACAATCATACTTAACACTCCAACACCAATTATAATTAAAACAAAATTATTTAATATTGTATTTGTGTAAGGAAGTGTTGTTGCAACTGAACTTAATGTTGAATCTGTTGAAATTGTATTATATACATTACTTAAAATTGCACTTACTACAACTGCAAATCCTAATAAAAATATAAATATTGGAATAAATATTGGATGTGAATCAATTAAAAATGCAGATATTAAAATAGACATTATTAAACCTATAAATATAAATAAAAATATTCCATCAAATTTAGCAATTGTATTATCCATTTCATTTAAAGCAGTTAAAGAAGCTGAACTTTGATTTAATTCAGTATTTTTTAATTGGTCTGATATTTTTGGGACAGTATATCCTATGATAACTAAAAAAATTGCTAATCCGAAAAGTGTAACTATTAAAAAGAAAGTATCAATTATACTTCCTCTTTTATCTTTTTTTAATATATTTTTTCTTAACATTTTTTTCATTAAATAATTTAATTTTTTGATTGTTTATTATTGGAATTATTTTTGGGGAAATATATATTTTAATAAATGAAGATTGACTTATTTTTATATTGTTTGTTTTATTAAATGCCTTTCTTTGTTTTTCTATTACTTTTTTTAATTCTTCATTTATAGGATATAATCTTAAATTTTTACTCATCTTCTCCTCCTATTTCTTGGTGTTAATCCTTTTCTATATTTTAATGATTCTATTGATTTGATTGTTAAATTTATTAATACAAAAATAAACATTACAAAAAATACTGATATAATTACATATTGGAAAGCTGTGAAACTTGTTATTATTGAACTAAACCCTGCATAAGTTTGTGATAAAGCAACCATAATATACATTACTGTTATTAAACCAACAATAAAAGCCATAGCTATAAAAAAGAAATTTGCAACAGGGTTTCCTTTTGCTTCTGGTGTTCCTGTCATAGCATTATCATTTCCTCTAAAAGAAGTAGATATTAAAAAAAAGATTAATGAAATTAAAAACATAACTATTACAGATGCAAGAAAAGTTATTCCCTCTCCTGAATTTGGTTTCTCTCTTCCACTTGGAGTTATATCATAAGTATAAGTCCAAGTTGTGCTACCTGATGAAGGATTACCTATTCCATTAACAGTATAAGTTCCAATATCATTATTATAAGAAGTATTTAGATCATAATAAAAAGTAGTTCCTGTTTTAGTCATTGGAATATTTGATAATATTATACTTGAATTAGGATTTAACAAAGTAGTAATATTAACAAAACTACAATCTTCACAAGTTTGTATTAATCTTATTTGTGAATTTTGCTTAAATACTCCTAAAGAACCCATACTTCCCACTACAAAACTTATTAAAAATATTCCAAATATTATTACAATCCATTTTTTGTTTATCATTTTCCCTTTTTCTAAATACTTTAAGCACCACATATTGAAGGCATTCTTATCCATACTATTGCAAAACCTAAAAATATTACAAATATGATCATTCCAAATGCAAGATATTTACCATATTCATCCATGAAATTTTTTAAAGTAAATCTTCTTTTTGCAGTTCTTTCAAAATAATCTTTCCAAGTTTTCCTTTTTTGTGTATCTGCTTTTATTTTCATTATTGCAGTTTGTATATCATTACCTTCTAAATCTTTTGAATGTATTACTTTAAAACTATCTGGTTTTAAAGGAATAAATTCATTTGCTCCAATTTGCATTACTTCTAAATAACTATTACCTTGCAAATATTCTCTAACATCAAAGGGTTTCATTCCTGCTGCCCTCATTCCTTTTCTTTTTATGTCTACAATTCCTTCATTAATATTATAATTTCCTTTTGCAAATTCATGATTAATTAATCTTCCATCGCTTCTTGGAATTTTAATTCCAACTTTCAAATTCCACTTTTTCTTTTTCCAAAAAGAATAACCTATAATTCCTAAAATTATTAATATAATTAAACCGACAACCCCATAAATTGAATAAGTAATTAAAGAAGAACCAAGTTGTGCAAAAGAATTTATTGAATTAGTTGTTACCATTTTATTTCCACACCTTCCACCAATCCCCTGAACTATGTTGTTGCTGTGATTGTTGATTTAAATTTTCTCCAAGTCGTAATGAATCAAATATCTCTCCTCTTTCTACTCCTTCATGACTTCTTAATAAAGTTAAGAAAACAGCAGATAAAACAATTAATCCTATTTTTGTTAATTGTGTTTCATCCATTTCAAATTCATCTGCTACATTATCCAAATAATCTACTATCCATTCTATAAGAAACTCCATTAATCCATTAATTTGTAATGAATCAAGTCTTGTCATTCTTGCATCTTCACTTAAAAGAGATGTTAACATTTGCATTATATCCATTCTTATTTTTGGATTTATTCCATCAGATAATTTCTTCCATTTTCTTTCTTCCCTGGAATACATAAATCCTTTTAATTTATAATCAATTTCTTCTAATGTTTTTAATGGAGAAGTTTGTGATAAAAAATTATTTACTCTTTCTTCTTGAACCATAGCAGTATAAACATCTTTTGATTGTGTTGCATTAGGTTCTCTTTCAATTCTTTCATTAGGAATAAATTCTGGAAAGTTATTATTACTCATTTCTTATTACCTCTTTTTTTCTTTTTCTTAACTTTCTTTCTTGTTTCTTTTTTCTTTACAACAATAGGTCTTATACTCAATCCTCCTAAACCTAATTTGTAAGTTTTAGGTAAGAATTTTGTTCTTATATTTAATGCAAGAGATGTAAAAGATGGTGTATATCTTGTTGGTTGTTTTCTAACTTTTGTTTTAATTCCTTTTCTTTTATTATTTAATCTTATTTTAGGAATTGGAGGAATAATTGGTTTAAATAAATCATTAAATTTAGGATTGTTTAAATTATTAAAATTATTTGAAGGAGGTTGTAACATAACTTGTTCTTGTATCTGTCTTGTTTTTTGTAATTCTTTTAATTTACCTAATTGATTAAGTTTAACACCTTCTTCTTGTTTAATATTTGTAAAAGATTTTAATAAAGGAGAAGTTGCAGAAATACTTCCCCCTCTATGTTTATGAGTTATTTTAGGAATTTGTGTTGTAAATGTTTTAAAAATAACACTTGTATCTTTTTTAGGAATATATTTTAGATTAGTTTTAACATTAATATTTTTATTAGAACTTATTTCTTGAGTTTGTTTTGTAAATGTTTTAAAACCTATTGATTTAGATAATGATTTTTGAAATCCTTGATTAATTGCTTTATTTGAAGTTGTGGAAATTAAACCAGAAGGAAATTCATTAACAGATTCAATAACTTGGGATTGTTTTATATTTGATTTTAAATTAAGACCTTTAATAAAATTAAGAGTATTAGAACTACTTGTTCCTTTTTTTATTGTGTGATCAAATACTCCAAACTGAATACCTTCATCTAAA
>CAYPDP010000022.1:6579-8292 GCA_964409555.1 Candidatus Woesearchaeota archaeon
TCATAATAAAACCACTTTCTCCAACTTTTGCTATTCCTTTTGCATTTAAATTTTTTATATCTCCAAAAAACTTATTCTTTCCAGATTTACCAAAATAACCCAATAGTTTATCTTTAAAATTTAATTTTACATTATTAAAAAGTTTTATTTTATTTAATTCTCCCCCCTTTACAAAAACTGATTTTACTCCATTAACATTAATACTTTTACTAACTCCTCCAATTCCTATTGTATTAAAACCTTTTTCATTATTTAGTATATCTATAAAACCTTGAGATTGTTTAAAACTTTCAAGATTAGTTGTAGTAGTTAATGGTTTATTTAAATACTGATTTTTAATTATTAATTTAGGTAATCCTTTTGGTGTTTTAAACTTCCCTGTAAATTTTATTAAAGAAGTATCCTCTAAAAATTTACCTTTTTCAATAGAAAAAAATTTTGTAGTTGATAATAATTCCCCTTTAGGAATTGAAGAAGTTGATCCTTTTCCTTTAGATATTAAAACTTTTAAAAATATTTTTTGTTCTGCACTTTTTCCAACATTTCTTTTTCCAAATATTTCAAAATAACTTAATTCTGGTTTATTAATTTTATATAATTCCCCAGAAAGTTTAGGATTAATATTAATTTGTTTTTGTCTTAATTCTTTTAATAATAATTTATCTGCACTTCTTTCAACTGATTTAACTGAACTTGCACCAATACCTAAACCTAATCCAACATTAAGTAATCCTAAACCCCCTATTTTTCCTCTTTCTTTTAATGTTAAATCTTTTCCTAATAATGCAGTTCCTATTTGGGGAGTTCCTTCACTTAAAAATTCAGAACCAACTAATACTTTTCCAAATGGAAAAGCAGTTAAACCAACATAAGCACTTGTTTTTACAATTCCTTCAACATTAAACACAGGTTTATCTAAATTATCTAACATCTTATTTGCATTAATAGAATTAGTCACCTTAAAATTAATATCATTCTGCTTTGAAGATAATTTATTTTTAAATTGTTTATCAAATTCTTTCTTATATTCTTCATTAATTGTTTGAAAACCTAAATCAGTTGTATTAGAAGTTATATAACCTTGATATTTTGGTTTTAAATTTTTTTGAATATTTTTAGCAATTTTAGTCTGTTCTTCAGCAATTATTACTGATGGAGGTCTTTTATCTATAAACATTGTTTGATATAGTGTTAGTTCTCTCAAAGATAAAAATTGTTTAAAATCAGGAGGCATTAAATCAGAATTAATTGTTGTTCCTTTTTGTGCAATTAATGAATTAGGACCTTGAACTATTAAATCTCCTTGAGTTTCACTAAACATAGATTGAAATGGTTTTACTAAATTTCCTAATGCACTTATAGGTCTAAACCCTGCACTTTTTCCTTCTGGTGCTTTTACTCCAAAAAGTATTTGTGCAGATTCTCTTATTGTATTAACACCAAACTTATTATTACTTTTAATATTTTTTCTTTGTGTAAAAGTATCTATTCCTGAAACTCCAGAAATACTTGAACCAGAAAAAGGATTATCAATATTATTTTTATTATTATTTGGAATTTTATTTATATTAAAATCATTTGGAAAATTAGATTGAAAAGGAGTTGTTCCTTTTTGTGCAATTAATTGATTTTGAATTGTATTATTTTGTGTTGAAGTATTAGAAAAATTATCTATAAAACTTGAATTAACATTATTATTTGTATTTGTATTTG
>CAYPDP010000023.1:0-7911 GCA_964409555.1 Candidatus Woesearchaeota archaeon
TAAATAAAGAAATAAGAAATAATATTTTTTCTCCCACCTAATAGGAGAGACGCGCATAAGTTTCTTAATTTAAATTTCTTCTTTAATTCTTATTTTCAGAATATTTTAATAAAATTAACTTTAGATTTAAAATTTAAATAAAAATTGAAAATTTTTAGGAAAATTATTTTTTTCCTCGATAAATTATTTTTTTTAAATTTTTAAAAACGAAAAGTTTTTAAACCTAATTTTTTATAAAGAAATATATTAAACTTTTATTAAAAAATTTTAAAAAACAAAAAATGGCAAAAGAAAAACCAAACATGAATGTTGTTTTCGTAGGGCATGTTGATGCTGGAAAATCAACTGTAGTTGGACAATTAATGTTCCAGTCTGGTTGTGTTTCTGACCAAGAAATGAAAAAACTTAAAGAAGAAGCTGAAAAACATGGTAAGGCTGGTTTTGAGTTTGCTTATGTTATGGATAAAATTAAAGAAGAAAGAGAAAGAGGAGTTACTATAGATTTAGCTTATAAAAAAGTTCTAACACAAAAATATCAGGTTACAATTATTGATGCGCCTGGACACAGGGACTTTGTTAAAAATATGATTACTGGTGCTTCACAAGCAGATTCAGCTTTCTTAGTTATTACTGCACCTGCAGGAGTTCAACCACAAACAACAGAACATTTATGGCTTTTAAGAACAATGGGTGTAAAGAATCTTGCTGTTGCAATAAATAAAATGGATGCTGTTGAATATAAAGAAGAGAAATATAATCAAGTTAAAGAAGATGTTTCAAAATTACTTAAAGGTGTAGGAATTAATCCTGAAACAACAACTTTTGTTGCCTGCTCTGGATTAAAAGGAGATAATATTGTTAAAAAATCAGAAAATATGTCTTGGTATAAAGGACCTACAATTATGGGACAAATGGATTTGTTTCCAGCTCCAGAATTACCTACTAATCTTCCAATGAGAATGCCTGTTCAAGATGTTTATGAAATAACAGGTATTGGAACTGTTCCTGTTGGTAAAATTGAAACAGGAATAATGAAAGTAGGGCAAAAAGTTAAAATTCTTCCAGGAAGAACTGGAGAAGGAATTGAAGGAGAAGTAAAAACAATAGAAATGCATCACGAAAATCTTTCAGAAGCACTTGCTGGAGATAATGTTGGTATAAGTGTAAGAGGAGTTGGTAAGAAAGATATGGCCAGAGGAGATGTTATTTGTGAAGCTACAAATCCAGTTCCAATTGTTACAGAATTCATAGCAACAATTACAGTTATTAATCACCCAAGTGTTTTGGCTAAAGGTTACACACCAGTATTCCATATTCATACAGCTCAAATTCCTTGTCAATTTGTAGAACTTATAGCACAAATTGATCCAAGAACTGGGGAAGTTATCAAAGAACATCCTGATTTCTTGAAAAATGGAGACACAGCAAAAGTTAGGATAAAACCTCACGGAAATTTGGCTTTAGAAACTCAAAAAGATAATCCTTTTATGTCAAGATTTGCAGTAAGAGATGCTGGACAAACAGTTGCTGCTGGAATGTGCACAGAAATAACTGGAAAAAAATAATTTTATTTTGAGATGATTGACTTTAGAGAATAATTCTGAAAAAATTAAAATGACAAAGTCTACACCTTTAAAAAAGACATATGAATTACTAATAAAAAATTATCATGAAATTCTTGTAAGAGGTGTTTCTGAAGAAATTAGTTCAAAAGAATATTTTCAATTAGGGAAGATTTGTGTAAGAAATTCTCTAAGATTAAAGAAAGCAAAGATGTTATATGGATCATGGAATTTAGAAAATTTATCTTCTTGGTATATTTCCCAAAGTAAACCTAATGGACAAATACCTTTTCCATATATTTCTGATTTAAAAATTTAGATAAGAAAAATAATAATCTTATCTGGAAAAATATCCATTTTTTATTTTATAATATAAATTTAATAAATCTTTCTTTTTTATTAATTAAATAAAATATTTAATTCTTTTACAATAATCCTTAAATACTAATTAATTTTTTGTTTAACATGTTAAAAAAGGGAATGTCAAAACAAGAGATTGAAAAAGAACTTCAAAGTAAAGGAGATTTTGTTAAAATAGATTATTTAACTAGATTTATAAAACAAGAAGACCCTCCAATTGCTTTAAAGAGATTTTCTTATTTGAAGTTGGCAGAAGTTTATGGAGGAAAATCTTTGTTTTCAAAATCTGCAAAAATGTTCGAGTATGCTGCGAGTGTTTCTTTAACTTTTTCTGATAAAATAAAATATTTGTTGAAAGCAACAGAGCAGTATATTAAAGGAGGAATTTTTGATAAAGCAGATTATTCTATGAAAAAAGCTTTGAGTGAGGCAAACACAAAAGAAAAAAGAGAAATTAAAATAATTGTAAAACAATATTATAAAAAACAAGCAGAAATTTATGAGAAGGAAAAAAGAAGAAATCATGCTTTAAAAATATATGAAAAACTTTTAGAGATAAATTTGGATGATGAAGAAAAACAAGAAGTTAAGGAAAAATTAATGTTTCTTTACGAAAAATTAGGAAAATTAAAAGATTATTTTGCTTTAAAAAACAAGTAAATAATTAAATTTTAAATCCTCTAAGAGTATTAGTATTTTCAAAAGGGTTATATAAAATAATAGGATGTTTTATTATCATTTTATCTTCTAACTTAATTTGTCCTCTTTTTACCATTTTTATTATACCTTTGGGAATTATTAATTCTAAACTATTATTCAAATCATAAAATTCTCCATTTTTTTCATTATGTGAATAATATATTCCTGAATTTTTAAAAAACACTTCAAATAATCCTTTAAGATGTCTCGGAACAAATTTAAATTTTTTTGTTGGGACAAGATTAAGTTTATTATCTAAAAAATCTTTGATTGTTGAAGCAACATAAAAATCCGGAACAAATAATCTATATCCTAATCTTTTCAAAGAATAAGGATTTCTTACTCTAAAAAAATTATCCATATTTTCCATAATTTTTATTAATATCTTTAATTTAAAAATATTTACTTTTGAGCATTCTTAAATCTTTAAATCTCATTCAAATATACCCATAACTTTAAAAATACATTCTTTTAATTATAGATAGAGAAATATCTAATTAGATTATTCACATTCACATTCACAAATTAATTTCGCTTTAAGTGAAGTATTTTATAGATGATATAATAGATATTTCTTAGAAATCATAGATTTCGTCAATTAAATTATTAAAATATAAAATGGCAAAAATAAGTCCTGTATCAATAAAATATATGGTGCATGTAAGTTTTACAGCAGAAGGAACTCTCGAAAAACCAGACGTAATCGGAGCTATTTTCGGTCAGACAGAAGGATTGCTTGGTAGTGATTTGGAAATGAGAGAAATCCAAAAAGAAGGAAAAATAGGAAGAATTGAAGTTGAACTCAGAAAAACAGGGAAACAAACAGTTGGAACTATTACTATTCCTACAGCTTTGGATAAATCAGAAACTACACTTATTGCAGCAGCAATTGAGACAATTGAAAGAATTGGCCCGAGCGATGCCCAGTTAGAAGTTGAAAAGATAGAAGATATACGGGGAAGCAAGAGAGATTATATTATTGAAAGAGCAAAGAAACTTATGAAAACTATTGAAGGATCTTCAAATTCAAGAGAAATTTCAAATACAATTAAGGATTCTGCGAGAATGTTAGAAGTTCAAGAATATGGGGTTGAAAAACTTCCTTGTGGAGATTTATCTTCAAACGAAGTTATTGTTGTAGAAGGAAGAGCAGATGTTATTAACTTAATGAAAAATAATGTGAATAATGTTATTGCTATGAATGGAACAAAACTCCCTGAAGGTATCAAAGAATTATCAGAAGAAAAAGAAGTAACTCTTTTTGTTGATGGAGATAGAGGAGGAGAATTAATCATAAAGAATGTAAATGATAATGTAAGAGTTAAGTATATTGCAGTTGCTCCTGACGGAAAAGAAGTAGAAGAACTTACTGGAAAAGAAATTTTGATGAATCTTAGAAAAAAACTTTCAGTAGATGAATATTTTTCTAAAAAAAGATATTCTTCAAGAAATTATAATAGGTCAAGAGATTATCAAGCAAATAAGCCAGAAGAAACAGAGGAATCTAAACAGAAAATTGAAAAAATAGAATTATCTGATTCAGACAAAGAAAAACTTAAGGAAATTTCAAAGAAAATTGAAAGTCAAGAAAAAGCAATTATTCTTGATAGCAGTTTGAATGAAATAAAAAAAGTATCTGTTAGAGGTCTTAGTGTGGCTTTGAGAAAAATGAGAGAACAACCTTTTATAATTGTTCTTGACGGAACAGTTACAAGTTCAATAATTAGTGCATCTGAAGATATTGGTATTCAGATAATCGTTGCAAAAAATTTTGCAACAACTGATACAAAAATTAATCTTCTAAGTTTATAATTTTTTAATAGAACTCTCAAAAGAGAGTTCTATTTTTTTTATTTTTTAGAAACATTTATAATTATTTAAATTACGTATTTTTATGGAAGAATCACTTTTTATGACCGATTTAGAACTGACATGGAAGTTATTTAAAGCTAAACATAGGATAAAAGATTTAAGAGATATTTCTTATTTTATGATTAAAGATGATAAAAATTATTTCGTTGAGACAAAAAATACATGTATTTTTCTCAATCAATCTTTTTTATCAACACAATTAGGATTATATGAAATGGATTCAAAAATATTTACTTCTTTTGATAAAATAAGACACCCTTTTGCAAAGAAAAAGAAAGGATTAAGAGTAATTAAAAAAAAGCTTGAAACATCAGTTATTTTAATATCTAGTTATTGGAATGAAAAAAATGCCTTCAATATTTTTAGAAATTATTTAAATGAAGGAATTAGGAGAGAATATGATTTTGAGATGAATCCAAAAGATGCAAAATTCTTTTTTAATGGAGTTTTTAATCATTATAAAAGAGAATTTAGAAAAAACTTTAAATACATTAACTCTCTTGAATAAGTATGGATGAAAAGAGAGGTATGGGCAAAAAAATATTTATTATCTTAATGATATTGTTAGTTCTATTTTTAGGGACAGCAATTTATTTTACTTTCTTTTTTTCTTATTCTTGTAATGATTTATCTTGTTTTAAATCTCATCAGGAAAAATGTACAAGAACAGAATATATAAAAGACTCTTCAACTGCAACATGGCTTTATAAAATAAAAGGCAAAGAAAAAAAAGATTGTAAAATTGAAGTTAAAGTTCTCCAGATGAAAAAAGGTTCTTTAGATAAAATTAGATTAGAAGGAAAATCAATGGATTGTTATTTACCTTTAGGTAGTTTGAAAAATCCAGAAGCAGACCTCTCTTTTTGTAATGGTGTATTAAAAGAAGAAATTCAAAATTTAATGATAAAAAAACTTTATTCTTATGTTATTGATAATATTGGAGAGATTAGTAAAGAGTTGAATAAAGAATTAACAAAAGTTGTTTGATTTATCAAAACTTTTATATTCTCTTAATCTCTTTTTAATCTATGTTACAAAAAATAAAATTCGGACCAGCAGGTTTAGGACCGGTAAAACAAGCAATTTCTAATTTAGAACATTATCATAGTTTAGGATTAAGAGCTTGCGAGATTTCTTTTACTTATGGAGTCTATATAAAAAACAAGGAAGATGCAATTAAAATTGGAAATGTTGCAAAGAAATTAGGAATAACTTTAAGCATTCACGCCTCTTATTTTATTAATTTAAATTCAGTTGAAAAAGAAAAAGTTGAAAAAAGCAAAGAGAGAATTTTAGATTGTTGTAAAGTTGGAACATTACTTGGAGCAAAATATATTGTTTTTCATCCAGGATATTATGGAAAAATGGATAAGGAAGAAACTTACCAAAATATAAAAAAAGAAATGTTAAATCTTCAAGAAATAATAAAAAAAGAAAAATACACTCCTATTTTGGCTCCAGAAACAACTGGAAAAATTAATGTTTTTGGAAGTGTAGATGATATTTTAAGACTTGTTAAAGATACAAAATGTCTGTTTTGTATAGACTTCGCCCATATACTTGCAAGAGAAAAAGATTATCAATTTGAAGAAGTTTTAACTAAATTTAATAAATATAAAAAAATGCATATACATTTTTCAGGAATTGTTTATACTGAAAAAGGAGAAAGACATCATAAAAAAACTCCTGAGAGTGAATGGAAAAAATTAATTTCTGCACTTTTAAAATTTTCAAAAATTAAAGAAGAAAATATAACAATAATAAATGAAAGTCCTTTTACTGTCGAGGATTCTCTTGAAGGAATAAAAATATATAATTCTAAAAAATAATTTCACTATTTGTTCAGACATATAGTAAAATATTTTAGTACTTTATAATTAATGTAATATGTTATTACCGTAAAGTTTATAAATAGATTTTGTTGGATATTATAACTGAAAAACATTGTTTTTCTGTTGAGATCATAAAATGGTTTCCATAATTAAATACCAAAAAATTGAAATGAAATCAAACAAAATATTGGTTTCTTTTTTGACAATCGTGAGTCTATTGTTTTTAATGACTGTTGTAGTTAGCGCTACATCAAATTTAGGAACAATTAATGATGTTACAGTTAATGACTTAAGTGCTGTTGGTAACGACTTAAGTGTTGTTGCTGGAGATACAGTAAGTATGCAAGTCTATTTTACTTCCGATGTTAATGCTTCAGATATAACTGTTGAAGTTACATTTGAAACTGACAAAGAAGACGTTAGAGCTGAAACAAGATCTTTTGATGTTGAAAGCGGAAAGAGTTATATTAAAACAATTTCTCTTAAAGTACCTTTTGACCTTAAAGATAAATTAAGCAATGATATGAATCTTAATGTAGATATCAGTGGAGACGGATATAAAATGACTAATGACTATACTTTGAGAGTTCAAAGAGAATCTTACAATCCAGAAATTAAGTCAGTTGTAGTTTCTCAAATAGTTGAAGCAGGAGATAATTTTCCTGTAGATATTGTATTGAAAAACATGGGTTATAATAACCTAGACGACTTATATGTGACTGCAAGTATTTCTGCTTTAGGAATCAAAAAAACAGCTTACTTTGGAGATTTAGTTGCATTAGAATGTGACCAAACTTTAAACTCTGAAGATAACTATGGTGTTAACATTGACAGAAAATGTAATAAAGACGACCCAGATACTGTAAGTGGAAGAATCTATTTAGAAACTCCATTTGATGTAGAAGCAGGAGTTTATTCTCTTGAAGTTAAAGTAACAAACGACGATTCAACTGTTAATAAAGTTGTTCAGGTAAAAGTTAACAATGACTTTTCTGAAAACGTGATTGTTTCATCTGCTACACAAAAAGTTGCAGTTGGAGAAAAAGCTACATACAATTTACTTATCGTAAACCCAACAAACAAGTTGAAAGTTTACAGAATTGTTACTCAATCATCTGAAGATGTTTCTTCAGCTGTTAAGGAAAGTGTTATAGCTATTCCAGCTGGATCAAGTAAGCAAGTGGCTGTAGTTGCAAAAGTTCTTTCAGAAGGAAAAAACGACTTTAATGTCGATGTTTTCTCTGGAAATGAACTTGTAAGTACATCTACTTTTACAGTGAATGCAGAAGGAAAATCCGCTTCAACAATAAGTCCTGTGACTATTTTAACAGTAGTTTTAGCAATAATTTTTATTGTATTGCTAATAGTATTGATTGTCTTAATAACAAAGAAACCTGAAAAATCAGAAGAATTCGGAGAAAGTTATTACTAATTTTATTTTTTTATTTTTTTATTTTTTTATTTTTTTTACAAAATAGCGTTAGCTACGTTTATTTTTTATTTTTATTAATTTTTTAAATTATTTTTTAGGTAAATTTATAAGTAAATTTTCATTGTTTTTTAAATGAATAAAAAAGGGTTATCAA
>CAYPDP010000024.1:0-4813 GCA_964409555.1 Candidatus Woesearchaeota archaeon
ATTTCTGCTACTAATAAATCTTAATTTATTTTTAATTTCATCAGTATTATCTTTTAGTAAGATTATATCTTTTTCTTTTTTTAATTCATTAAATAAATTGTAATTTTTGGAATTATCAATAATTAATATATTGTAATTATCATAATCTATATTTTTTAAACTATTTAAAAATTCATTTTTACAATAACTCATTATTTCACAAATAGGAGAGCCTATTAAAATTTTTGGATTCATAAAACTATTTATTTAATTATACTTATAAATTTTATGAAAATTTTTAGACTTTCGTCCTATTAATAAAAAAAAAGAAAAATAAAGACAAATTTTCTATTTTAAAATTTTAATTTCTCTAATCTTTCTTTTTTAAGAGACTTTCGTCCTAGAAATAAAAAAAAAGAAAAATAAAAAAAAATTAAATAAATTTGTGTGTTTAACTAACAATTAACTGAGCACTTGTTGAAGTTGTTCCAACGTATTTCTTATCAGCACTTGTATCAACTACTTGAGTTGTAAGATATGTAGCACCATTCTGAGTATCAGCAGCGTCATATCCTGCAACAACTAATGCAACTTTTCCAGTTGTATAAGCATCAGCAACACTTTGGATAAGGAATTGTCCAGATCCAACGCCAGTTGCCTGAGTAAATGCAGAGCCACAAGTTTTTGATGAAACACCTAATACTTTAGCAGCAGCTGAATTAATACAACTTCCACCAACAACAATTAAGTTCTTTGAACTTACTGATGCAACTTCTGAATCCTTAACGATAATTTCGCCAAGTTGAGTTGCTCCACCAGTTGTAGTTGTTCCGGGTGTAACTGTAGCTGATTCTGAAGAAAATACATAATCTAAGTACATTTGAGATTTAGGATAAGATATTGTAGCTACCCCATTCTCATTTGTTCTTTGTTCATCAGTTACAAGAGTTCCATACTGGTCTACAGCTTGGCTCTTATAAGTATCTGAATTAAGAGATGTAAATCCTGAATTAGTACCATTTAAAATAGCTCTATCAATTGCAATTTCTGTTGTTCCAGTTGTTGTCAACGGAACACAAACATAATTTCCATAACTTCCATCATCCCATTTCTTTTGTTCTATGAACAAAATAGCAGGACCTAATGTAGAATTGAAGTTACATGAAGGATTTGCAATACTATCAATAGTTGGATTAGTTGTACCTGAAGTAACATTCCAAATTATACCATTATTACTAATGCTTGTAGTAGTATTACTTACAGTACTTCCACTCGTAGCAATAGTTGTTAATCCATCAGGGAATATTACTGAAGTTCCATTTACAACACTAGTTGATGTTAAGAATGTTATCCACCCTCCATCAGCTAACTTTATTCTTGGGAATAAAGTTTTAGTTCCAGCAGAACTCCAAGTCACATTAACATTTGTTCCAGCACCATTCATTTTAATAGTGTATCCATTACCTCCAAAGAAGTTAACACCACTCTTAGAATAAACATTACTTGAATTTGTTAAAGTTAATGTTTGAGAACTACCAGTTATAACATCTTCAAATGTAACAGTTCCTGAAGTTGAAGTATCAATGCTCATATCTGTAACCTCTAAAATAGTTCCAGCATCTCCTTGATTGATAACTATCCAATCATTTTCTAAAGCATTTTCTCCTTCTAACACATGAATATGTCCTTTGTTATTAGCAGATATTGTTTGATGTGCTAATAAAGGTTGAACAGCTGTTGAAGCAGTATTATTATCATAAACATATGTTAATTTTTGTTCTCCAGAGGTACTAGCTCTTGCACTTGTAAAAGTTACATAACTATATTGATTGTTATCAGTATCAACAACAATTTTTCCTCTTTCAGTTGAACTAACTAATGTTGGAACTGCTCCTGAAAAAGTCATTTTTAAACCTCCGAAAACAGGGTCTGTAAATGATTCTCCTACAGCAATATGGTCTTCTTTTGATCTTGGCATACCAACTGATATTTTAAATCCAGAAATTATTCCATCACCTGCAGCAGTAATAGTTGCTGATGTTCCTTTAATTGAAGTAGCATCTGCACCTTCTTTTACACTTTGACCATTAACTAATTTAAGAGTATTAGCTCCTACAATTAATTCTGCTTGTCTTAAGTCTCCTGCAAATTGAGGATTGATAATGTCTTTTACATAAACATTTATATCTCCTGGGAAAGCATAACTATTACCTTCAGTAACTGATCTTTGAACACCATCTACTTTTATTGTTCCTGCTGTTGCACCATTAGTTGTAACTAATTCAACAGTGTGATCTGTTCCAGCAATATTTACAGTAGAGGATTCTCCACCATTAACTACTACAGTCTCACCAGAACCATATAAGTAAAGAGTACTATTAGTAGAACTTGCTCCAATTACATAATCTACACCTAAAATGTTTATTTTTTGTCCCTGAACATTTGTTGAATCAGAAACATTAATATTTTTAGTAAAACTTAAACTGTAATTGTATAATGCTCCAGCATTTGTTCCTACTTGAAGTAGTAATGCTGGGTCATCTAAATCTCCTCCACTAGTGCTAAATTGATTAGCAGCAGATCCAAGAGTTACAGTTTGAGTGTAATCGTATTGAGTTCCACTTAAATCAGTAAAAGTTCCATCTTTCAGAATATTTGGCATTTCACTAGCTGTTATTGAACTTCTTGCAGCATTAATACCATCACCAAAGTATAATTTTCTTGATGAAGTATCTAAAGCTACATTATCTCCACCACTAACACTTGAACTTGTAGTTGAAGTGCTAGATGATCCTAATTGAGATTGCAAGTTAGACTGTATATTTCCTGCAGCAAGTATGTCCAAAGAGGAAACCCCTTGTCCAGTACCATAAACTACTGCAACATTCGCAGTTCCACTTTGAACAAATGGAGCCGGATAATTAGCAGCAGCTGCAATACCTGCAGTCATTCCAACCATCAATACGCTAGTAGCGATTGCTGATATTTTTTTAAAATTGAATTTCATATTTTTTTATTTATTAACCTCCTTTCACTTATATAGATTGTGTTGTCTATGACAACTTATTTCAACCAATAGCATAGGGAAACTATCTTGTTGAAATTTAATTTGTCTTCTATCCCTATAGAACACTAATATAGTGTATTAGCTTAAATTTCATTTTCTTTATAAAGCTTACCTTTAGCTATTTTGATTTTACTCTAAAAACACCCTTTTTTAGAGGTTTTATTTATAAAGCTTATGGTATCACTTGAATATTAAAACAACTTAAAATATATAGTATAAATCTTAAATAGAAACATTTATTAACATAGGGTTTATATTTATAATATATATTAATTTGCAACATATAAGTTAAATATATATGTTATACATATATATTTAGAAATAACATATATGATAATTTTATCGTCGATAAAAAATGACAAAATCAAGAATAAGAGAAATAACCATAAAAGAATCTAAAGGAGCTTTTTCAATTTTTAAAAAATCAAAGATTTCAAAAAAAGATTATGATTTTTCAGGAATGCAGGCATTAAGGCAACTTTTAAGCAATGAAAAAGCAAGAATGCTTGATGTAATAAAAAACCAAAAACCAAAATCAATTTATGATTTAGCAAAAAAATTAGAAAGAGGTTTTAAATCTGTAAATGATGATGTCAAGCTTTTAGAAAGATTTGGATTTATTGAATTTATAGAAGAAAAAACAAAAAATCGTATAAGACATAAGCCTAAGATAATTGTAGACACTATAACTATTAACATAAATATTTGATTAATAATATGCTTTAAAGAAAATATCTATTGTATTTCCCCTTATAATAAAATCTTGTGAAGAACCTTTTGAATTGCCTGTAAAATTACCTTCTGATAAAGATATTATCCCTAAACCTTCTGAAGTTATATTAAATTTGTATCCTTTAACTGGCCTTTCATCTCCAATTGGCCAGCTTTCTTTCAAAATGTTCTTTAAAGTGGAATTAAGAACCTCACAAGAATTTTTTTCTTGTTCTTCATATAAACAATTTTCTTCTCTAACACAAGAAGATATTAATTTCTGAATTGAAAGATATTCAAAATTATTTTTACAATCACTAGTATATTGAAGTGAAACATAAATAAAACTTTCAACTTCATAACTTTCAACTGTTTCTTTTTGAGAATTATTTCTTAAAGAAAATCCTAAAAATACAAGCAAAATTATTGCAACAATTACAATAATAAGTACAAATCCTATTAGCTCTTCCTGAGAACGTTTTGATTTAAAATAATTCTTAAATTTTTTCGATGAATTTTCTTTAAATTTTTTTTGTTTTATCATTTTTATTTTTGTTTATAACTTATCATGAGTTTTGCAATCTCACATTTATCATAAACATCCCCTCCAATATTTTCTTTTCTACATAAACTTACAAAATTAGAATGTTCTTGAGTTATTTTTCCTTGTTTTAATTTTATTATATTACAATTAGGATAATTTCCCAAATTACATTCTTTATTTACTGAAAATATAGGATATATTTTTCTTATTTCTATATTATTTATTCCCCAAAAACCAGAATATTTTCCAATGTTTTCTTTTAACATCATAATTTTATCAGAATCAACACATTTTATTTTTGCATTTCTAAATGATTCTCCGCATGAAAATTCAGGAGAATTTGCAAGTTTTGTAACTAAAAGTAAAGCATTTTTTTCTTCAAGATTTGTTGCAGTATTTTTCAAACTATTCATTTTTACAGCCAATATTGCAAGCCCAACTAATACAAAAAATAAAGTTACAGCAAGCAACATAAAAACCATTTGTTGTATCTTCAATTGTCCTTTTTTATT
>CAYPDP010000024.1:4913-7822 GCA_964409555.1 Candidatus Woesearchaeota archaeon
TTCAATTGTCCTTTTTTATTTTTTTTAAAATTTACCATAATCTACAATTACTTATCTCATTTTTATTTTGAATTTCTTCTGCAATATTTCCAATTAATCTAAGATCATTTGAATTTCCATTACTCTTTAAATCATTTGATAATCTTCCAAGAATTGTGAGTTCTGAATTTAAATTAGAACTACATCCTACTCTTGAAACAAAATCTTCTTTGTCTTTATACAACAAAGATAATTGTTCAGTTCTCTGCATCAATCTTTTTAATTGACATTCATATAAATCAGGGTCTGAAAAAATACCTGCATACATAAGACTATCTGTCTCAAAATACATCATTGAACCATCTTTTTTAACAACACCTTTTCCATTTTCATATTCAACATTAACATTGCAATTTCCTCCTGAGAAACAGACAATAATATTTTTATTGCTTGGAATTTCATTAGGACAATTAGTTCCAAGAAAAATATTTTTTTGCTCGAGTGTTTTTAATTCAGTTTTTATTTTTTCAGGAGTATCAAAAAAACAATAATTTTTATCTTTTGAAGTTAAATAAATAACATCTGAAACTTTGAAAGGAAACTTAAAAGGTTTGGAAAATAAGTAAAAATCTTTTCCTTCAACATAATTTTCCGAGAAAATATATTTATTTTTTATAACTACATTAACATCTGTACTTACCCATTCCTTGAAATTCTTTTGAGAAATTTCTATTTTTTGTTTCCCGAAAACTCCAGTGTTATCACATCCATTATAAATTCTTGTTTCTTTTGGAAGGCTTAAAGAAGCAATTTTTCCTGTTTCAAAACCTGTTTCAAGAGGGTTCAAAAGGATTCCAATTTCTTTGGCAGTTTTTGCATTAATTTCAGTTTGACCAATATTGATAATTTTTGAAGACAAATAAATTGCAAGAAATAAAATAAAAATTCCTGCAATGATTGCAAAAATTATTGCAAACGAAATTTCAAAACCTTTTTTATTTTTAATCATTTAAATACCTCAAAAAATCCTTCAATTGTAATTCCATTAATCCAACTATTCAATAGCTCTTTGTTTCTTTTCATAATATTTTTTATATCTTTATTTGAATGAGTAAATATTTGAATTTTATGTCCTAATTTTTTTTCAAACTTCTCTAAATTTAAATCTTTTTTTAAAGGAGTTATTATTAATAAATCTATATCACTTGAAGATATATCCTCTGCTTTCGAGAAACTTCCAAATAAAATTATTGCTTCAGGATGATTAAATTCTTTCACTAAATATGAAATAATTTTTGAATCTTGTAATAAATTAAGATTATAATTTAATTTTAATTGTTTGAATTTAGGATTTTCTATATACCCTTTAAAAAGAAGGTGGTTTAATTTTTTTCTTGATTTAAGAATATTTTTCTTTGAAAGTTCTTTTAAATGCTTTGAAATTGTTGTTGGAGATTTTCCAGTCATTTTTGATATTTGTCTTACATGAAATTCTCTTTCAGGTTCTTTAATAAAAAATTCAAGTATATTGTTCATTTTATAAAACATTTGTCCAAAATAATGAACAGTTGTCCATTTTTAAAGTTTTCTTTTAATTTTCAACAACAACTAATGCTTCTCCAAATTCTTTTTTTATTTTAAGTTTTAATTTTCCTTTAATATTTTTTATACAATAAGGATTTTTTTTCTTTGTTATTTTATTGAGATTTATATTACTTATTTTTTTTGAATCAATTCCAGTAGATCCTAAAGGGTAAAAGATTAAATTTTCTTTTCCGTGATAGCCAAATTCTAATTCAGAATATAAATTCTTTTTTGACCCCTTAATGGATGATGAAAAATCTGTGAAACAAATATATTCTATTTTTTTAGGAAGAAGATATTCTTTTTCTTGATCGCCTTGAGAACTTTTCCATATTTTATTAACATCTCCCTGAAAACTATCTAGAAAGGTTCCAACAATTGCTGTGTTATTCCAACTGAGAAAATTTTTGATTGCATAAATTGCAAAAACAATAAAAAAAACTATTAACATTAACGAGAATATCATTCCAAAAGATATTTTCATCTGACCTCTTTTTTTTGCTCTCATAATAATTTAAGAAGTTTAAGACTTATAAAGTTTAACTCTTTAATTTAAAATATTAAGCAACTTGAATATTAAAAGGTCTTGCGATTATACTACATTTGTTTGGTTTTGGAGAGTTTAAATATTCATCTCTACATTTAACATAGTAATTTTGATTTGATTTCCATTCGGTGAAATGATTTAACCCATCGCCTAAATCTTGCATTGCTGTTCCGTCATTAAATAAATAATTACATTCTGAACTTGAATCAGTGTTATAAACACATTCTGATTTTTCATCAGTTATTATTTTTAAATTTGATTCTTCTTTGTATATCCTTACAATTTGAGGAGGACTGTTATCTGATTCAACACTAAATTCTGTTTCTGCAATATCTGAATTTCCCCCTAAATCAATACATTTTATTGTATACTTATAATTTCCTTCTGGAAGGTATAAGTTTTGAGAATGTTTGTAAGTATTTCCAGTTTCACCTTTATCATAAAGAAACATAACATAACTTCCGTCATTTTCTGGTGTATCAGTGTAATAACATGTTGCTTTTCCTTCATCATATCCTGCAGAAGTTTCTGCTTTAAGAGTAACTTTAACAGGAGTTGTTGAGTCTCTTATTGTTTCATTAGGTCTTATGGAATCTGGATTAATGATTAAAGGTTGTGTCCCAATTAGTGTGAATTTGTAACTTTCAACATTTATATTTCTATCATTTTCTTTATTTGTTCCTTTAAGTGAAGGTTGATCTTTACATCTAAAAAAGAAATCATTATTTACTTTGTCTTTTAATCCGTCAAGAATTGTGGTGCATTTGTAAAGCATTTGAGCATTCATATCAAAAACACT
>CAYPDP010000025.1:0-7657 GCA_964409555.1 Candidatus Woesearchaeota archaeon
TTTTTAAAAGAATAAATAAAAAAATGAAAGTAAAGAAAACAGGAAATTTTCTAACATTCATTTTTAAGAAAATAATAAAAAAATGAAAGCAACTGAAATTTTATCAAAAGAACATGAATTGATTTTAAGTGTAGCCGAAGCTATTGAAAATGAATGTGATGAAATAGAATCAAAAGATAAAAAGTTTGAAGAAGATTTTTTTAAAAAAATTATTGATTTTATAGAAAATTATGCAGATAAATTTCATCATGTTAAAGAAGAAGATATTTTATTTAAGGAGTTGTGTAAACCTGATGTAGAAATGCATTGCAATCCTGTTGAACAAATGTTAATTGAACATGATTCTGGAAGAGATTTTGTTAAAGAGATTAAACAAGGTCTTAAAGAGAAAAATAAAAAGAAAATTATTGAGGGGGCTAGAGGATATTCTCAATTAATGAAAGAACATATATACAAAGAAGATAATATTCTTTATCCTATGGCTAATCAATTTTTAAAAGATAAAACAAAAAAAGAAATATTAGAAAAATTTGAAAAACAAATTAAAGAAAAAGATAATATTAAGAAAAAATATATATTTCTTGTTAAGGAATTGAGTAGAGATTGAATTTGTAACTTAATATTTATAGAATAATAGTAACATATATAAATATCAATTTATTTAAATAAAGTATTGTTCTTATTAATTATTATAATTTAAAATAAATATTTTTAAAATGGAAAAAGATAAAATAATTATGTATTATGGTGAAGGATGTCCTCATTGTGAGAGATTGAAGCCTTTAATTAAACGTGTTGAAGAAGATTTAGGTATAAATATAACTAGAAAAGAAATTTGGGGTAATGAAGATAATAAAGAAGAATTTAAAGGACTTAAAGATAAAATTTTTTCTCAATGTGGTGAAGGTGAACTTATTGTTCCAACTCTTTATAGTCCAATTACAGATAAATTAAGGTGTGGAAAAAGTAAAGCTCCTTATGAAGAACTTATTAATTGGATTAAAAAAGAAGCTCTTTAAATAATAATTTATTTTCATGAAATCTAAAAATATAAAATATTTAGTTGGATTAGTATTAATTTTAATAATCGGAGTTGTAATTTTTAATATGGTTAAACCAAAAGTTGAAGAGTATTCTTCGGAAAATGAAGGTGATTTGGATTTTATTTTGAGAAATCTTGTGAGTGGAGGTCCTCCTAAAGATGGAATTCCTTCAATTGATAATCCAAAATATACTTCTGCAAATGAAGCTGTTTTAAATGATGATTCAAAAATTTTTGGTGTTGATTATAATGGTTTTGTAGCTGCATATCCCCAAGATATTTTATTCTGGCATGAAATTGTTAATCAAGATGTTGGAGATGAAAAAATAAGCATAACCTATTGTCCTTTAACAGAATCAGTAATAGGATATCAAGGATTGAATTTAGGTGTTAGTGGGGAGTTATATAATTCTAATTTGGTAATGTATGACAGAGAGACAGATGCAAGAATTCCTCAAATATTAGGAACTGCAATTGAAGGAAATATAAAAGGGAAAAAAGTAAATAATTTTAGAATTTTTGTGACAACTTGGAAAGACTGGAAAGAACAACACACTAATACTTTAGTATTATCAAGGGATACTGGTTTTAACAGAGATTATAATAGAAGCCCTTATCCAGGATATGATAAAATTTACAGAATTTGGTTTCCATTAGTTGCTGAAAGTAATCTTTTAAAAACAAAAGATTTTATATTTGGAATTGAAAATAATGGGAAATTTACAGCAATATTAGAAAAAGGATTTCAAGAAAGATATCCTAGAGGATTGAATATAACTCTTGGTGGGGAAAATATACATGTAAGTTATAATGAAAAATTAAATGTTCTTGAGATAGATAACCTTGAAATAAAAGCATTTGAAACATACTGGTTTGCATGGTATGCTTATCATCCTACAACTGAATTAATCAAATAAAATGAAATTGAAAAAAAAGACTTTAAAATTTACTGTTTTAATTCTTTTTATAATAATAGCTATCTTTTTATTAAAATATTTTGAATTAGCAAGTTATTTTAATTTAGATATGATTAGGGAGAAAATAAATGAATTCGGAATTTTTGCCCCATTAATATTTATTATTTTTTACACTCTTGCAACAATATTCTTTTTTCCAGGAATTCCTCTTACAGTTTCAAGTGGAATTATTTTTGGAATTATTTTTGGAACTATCTATGCAGTTATAGGAGCTACTTTAGGAGCTAGTTTGGCTTTTTTAATTGTAAAATATTTTGGAAATTCATTTGTTCAAGATTTAATTAAGAAAAAGTTTGTAAAACTTAATGATTATGATAAAAAATTAAAAGAAAATGGGTTTTTTTCAGTTCTTTTTTTAAGATTAGTTCCAATTTTTCCATTTAACGGATTAAATTTTTCTCTTGGTTTTACAAAAGTTAAATTCTCTGATTATTTTTTAGCAACACTCATAGGAATAATTCCTGGAAGTTTTATTCTTGCCTATTTTGGAGATTCTTTGTTAAATTTAAATATAATAAATATAATTATTTCATCTTTGTTATTTATTTTCCTCATCTTGTTTTTAAAAATATATAAATACATGAATAATTATTTTAAACATAAATAAAATGGAAGTTGCTATTTCGGGAAGAGATAAAAAAGATGTTGAATTACTTAAGAAGAGTATGAATTTGTTTAAAGGATTTTGTAAACTAAATGAAAATAATCCCGAAATTGTTATCTCTTTAGGGGGAGATGGTTCTTTTCTTTATGCTGAAAGAAAATTTCCTGGAGTTCCAAAATTAATTTTAAAAGATAAGAGTATATGTAAAAAATGTAATAAAGGAGAATTAAAAGTTTTAGTTAAAAAATTATTCAATAAAGAATACTCAATTAAATCATATTTTAAAGTTGAAGCAATAATTAAAAAAAATGGAAAATTAATAAAAAAGATTGGAAGTAATGATATTGTTATTAGTAATCGATTCCCTTATGAAGCTTTAAGATTTAATTTAAAAATAAATAAGATGAATTTTTATAAAGATGTTATTGGTGATGGGATTGTTGTTTCTACCTTTTTTGGATCCTCAGCTTATTTTTATTCAATAACAAGAAAAAAATTTAATAAGGATTTTGGAGTTGCATTTAATAATTCAACTGAAAAAATAAAACCTTTAATTTTAAATAATCTTGATTTGAATATTAAAATAATGAGAAGCGAAGCATATGTATCTTCAGACAATGATTCTAATATGATTTTAATAAAAAAAGGAGATAGAGTAAGAATTAAAAAGAGTAAAGAATTATTAAAAATAATTAATATAAAAATATGACAAAATACGATATAATTATTATTGGGGCAGGAGCAGGTGGATTAAATATAGCTAGTTTTATGAATAAAATTGGTTTAAGTGTTCTTTTAATTGATAAGACTGATAAAAATATTGGTGGAGATTGTCTGAATTTTGGATGTATTCCAAGCAAAGCATTAATACATGTTTCAAGATTAGTTGCTGATGCAAAAGCTTCAGAAGAATTTGGATTAAGTTTTAAAGATAAAGTTGATATGAAAAAAGTTAAGAAATATATATTTGATAGAAAAGAAATTATAAGGAAACATGAAAATGCTGAACATTTTAGAAATAAAGGAATGAATGTTGTTTTAGGAACTGCAAAATTTTCTTCTGAGAATTCTGTAATTGTTAATGGAGGAAAATATTTTGGTAAAAAAATTATAATAGCAACAGGAGCTATTCCTAGAAAATTAAATATTCCGGGAATAGAAAAAGTTAAACAATATAATAATGAAAATATATTTGATATAGAAAAACTTCCTAGAAGATTACTAATTATTGGTGGTGGTCCGATTGGAATTGAGATTGGGCAGGCATTACAAAGACTTGGTTCAAAAGTAAGTGTTATTCAAAGAGGTCCTGTTTTTTTGCCAAAAGAAAATCCAGAAATATCTGAAGTTTTATTAAAACAACTTGAAAAAGAAGGTATGAAATTTTATTTTAATTCTTCTCCAAAAGAATTTACTACTTCTGATGAAGTCATAATTTCTGATGTTACAAATTCAAAAAAAGAAAAAAGAATTAATTTTGATGCTGTTTTTGTTGCTATTGGAAAAAAATTAAATATTAATAATCTTGATTTAGAAAAAGCAAAAGTCAAAATGAAAAATGGAAAAATTGTTCTTGATAATTATTTAAAAACAACTAATAAAAATATTCTTGTTTGTGGTGATGCTGTAGGGGATTATCAATTTACTCATGCAGCAGAATTACATGCTCAAGTTATATTGAATAATTTTTTCTCTCCTTTTAAGAAAAAATTAAGTTATGATAATCTTTCTTGGGTAACTTACACTAGCCCAGAAATAGCTACTTTTGGTTTAAATGAAAAAGAATTAATTAAAAGAAATATTAAATTTGATAAATTAAGTTTAAACTTTACAGATGATGATAGATCAATAGTTGACAATTTCCAAGATGGTAAAATGATTATTTATATAACAAAGAATTCAAAAAAAATATTGCTTGGTGGTTCAATGGTTGCTCTCCATGCAGGTGAAATGTTTCAAGAGTTAGTCCTTGCAAAATCTTTAAATTTAAGTATAAAAGATCTTTTTAATAAAATATATCCTTATCCAACTGCAAGCAGAGTAAATAAAAAAATAATTGCTGATAATTTATCTTTAAAATTATCAGATTTTTCAAAAAAAATATTGAAATTCATGTATTAAAATGATTTCATTTTTAACAAATAATCTAATAATTTTAAGTGTATTCTTTTCTTTTATTATTTCTCAAATTACTAAATTATTAATTTTTTCTATTAAAAGAAAAAAATATGCTTTTAAAGTATTATATAGGGAATATGGAGGGATGCCCAGCACCCATACAGCTGTTGTTTCTGGATTAGTTTTTGCTGTTTATTTTTTAGAAGGATTTAGCAATCTTTTTTGGGTATCTTTAGTATTTTCATTTATAATAATTGGTGATGTTATGGATTCTAAATGGTTTTATGAAAAAAGAGATAATATATTAAATAAATTAATTAGAAAACATAAAAAATATAATAAGAATAATTTAAAAGAAATTGAAGGGGAATTTGGACATACTTTTTTAGAAGTAGTTGTAGGTGTTTTAATTGGTCTTTGCGTTAATTTAATTTTATTTTTTATTTAAGAAGATAAATATTCATATGCAGAATAGGCAGCTATTGAACCATCTGAGGCAGCAGTAATTGCTTGTTTAAAAGAAGTATCTGTTACATCTCCTGCAGCAAAAAAACCAGAAATATTTGTTTTCATTAACTTATTTGTTATAATTTCTTTATTTTTATTTAATTTTACTCCAATATTTTTTGCTATTTCGGTAATTGGAATTCTCCCAATATCTACAAAAACAGCATCAAGTTTTAATTTATAAGAATTTTTATATTTTTTATCAAGTTTTATCTTCCTTAAATTATTATCTCCAATAAATTCTAAAATATTTGTTTTCTTAATTATTTCTATATTTTTTATTTTTCTTAATCTTTCTAGATTAATTGGTTCAGGTTTTATTTTTTCTCCACGACATATTATGAAAACTTTTGAAGCTATTTTTGAAAGAAATAAAGCTTCTTTTACGGCACTATCACTACCACCAACTACTGTAACAATTTTATTTTTATAAAAAGGTCCATCACATAATGCACAATAATGAACTCCTTTTTTTTCAAATTGTTTCTCACCTTTAATATTTAATTTTTTCCAGATTGTTCCTGTTGATAAAATTACAGTTTTTGCAAGATATCTTTCTTTGTTAGAATTTAATAGGAAATCTTTTCCTTTTTTTGATATTTTATCTATATTTTTTTTAACAAATTCAGGATTGAATACTAGAGCATGTTCTTTTATTTTATTTGAAAGTTCCATACCATTAATTGATTTAAATCCAGGATAATTTTCAACTATGTGTGCTAAAGTAATTGTTCCTCCAATTTCTCTTCCAAAAATAATAACTTTTAATCCTAAACGACCAGCATACATTGCCGCACTTAATCCTGCAACACCACCACCTATAATTGCTAAATCTGTTTTTATTAATTTTGTTTTAATTTTGAATTCCTCTTTTTTATGAACATTTATATATTGTTGATTTTTTAAACTTATTGAAAATGAATAAAAAAATAAAACCTTTTCTGGATGTTTTTATAATTATATTACTATTTGTTGTATCTTCTTATTTAATTAAATCAAATATAGATTATTTTAGAAATACTATTGGTGATGGTATTTTTAGTATGCTTATTTATGTTTTTATATCCATATTGTCTGAAGTTATTGTTCCGATAGCTTCTGTTCCATTAATTCCTATAGCATCACATATTTGGGGATGGCCTCTTACGGCAATTTTAAGTATAATTGGTTGGACCATTGGTTCTTTTATTGCTTTTATGATTGCAAGAATTTATGGAGTAAAAATTGTAGAGAGATTTGTTTCGATGAAAAAAATACAAAAATATGAAAAGAAAATTCCTAAAGAACATATATTTTGGAGTATTGTTTTTATAAGAATGGTTTTTCCAGTAGATATTGTAAGTTATGTACTTGGTCTTTTTAGTGAAATTGACACTAAAACTTTTGTTCTCGCAACAGCAATAGGAATAACTCCTTTTGCATTTTTATTTGCTTATTTAGGAAATGTTAATATTAAAAATCTTTTATTAGTTATTGTTCTTTATTTTGTAATTTTAGGAATTTGGTTATTTATCAAAAAAATAAGAAATAAATAAAATAGAAAGGTTTAAAATATGGAAAATTTTTGTATTTAAATATAAGGAGGTAAAATGGATACAAGTGTAGTTATATTGATAGTAGTTTTATTGGTTATATTGGGAATTTTTCTTTTCACTCAAATAAGTTCATCTGGAAATTCTTCGGAACTTGGAAAAAGTTCTAGTTCAACTTATCCTAGTCAGCAATATGCTGGTGGTGGATGTGGAAGATAAAAATCATTAAGAGATTTTAATCTTATAACCAAAATTATAAACTTGAATAAAATTTAAAAATTTTTAAAATAAATAAAATGGAATTTAAATGTAATAGTTGTAATAAGAATTTTAAGTCAGAGTCTAGTTTATCTCAGCATAACACTTCAAAACATTCTATCTCTGAAAATAAATCTTTGAAGATAAATTATAAAAAATATTTAATTTTTTCAATTTTAATATTAATAGTCATATTTTCATCATTAACAGTTTATTCATATATGAAGAGACCAGGACAATATGATAAATTTGCAAAATGTCTTACAGATAATGGAGTTATCGTTTATGGAAATGATTTTTGTCATTATACTCAAAATCAATTAGGTTATTTTGGAAAATCTAGAAGTTATCTTAATTATGTTAAGTGTGTTGATAATGAGGCTTTATGTAATGAGAAAAAAATTAGAATTACGCCTACTTGGGAAATTGATGGAAAAATATATGAAGGAGTTCAAGATTTTAAGAAATTATCTCTTTTAAGTAAATGTGATATTTAAAAAATTAAATTTAAAAATAATTAAAATATAAAAAATAAATAATCAAAATGGAAAACAAAGTAAATCAAAGATTTCCTAGCATTCCATTTTTAAAAAATAAATAATCAAAATGGAAAACAAAG
>CAYPDP010000026.1:0-7408 GCA_964409555.1 Candidatus Woesearchaeota archaeon
ATCTGGACCAGTTGAAACATATTCATCTGCTCCAATATCCCAAGTTCCAGTTCTTGTTTGATTATCTATATCATTTGTAAAAGATAAAAAACTATCAGAAGATAAATCAACACCTGAATCTCTTGCAGAAGTATCTGAAGAACTTAAATGAAAATCATTTCCTGAAAGATTAACAAAATTCACAACTTTATTTCTAAAAGCAACATCTGGAGAAGTAGCATCACTTGAAATATCATTTGAAGAAATAACAGGATTTCCAGAAGTATAATAATCAATCGTATTATTTTGAGCAAGATTATTTTTTAAATAATAAGTTGCTCCACCAGAATAACCACTTTGCTGAATACCATAATTATTATTATTTATAATTGTATTACTATAATAAATTAATTTCTTATTATTAGTAGTCCAAGAATTGTGAACAATACCTCTACTAAAATCATAAATAATATTATTCCATATTTTTATCTTATTTCCATTTGTAGTAGCTCCATCATAACCAATATAAATTCCTGCTGCACGAACAGTATTTGGCTGTCCAAAAGTATTTGCCTTAATAATATTATTTGATATTTGAATTTCTCCTGCATCAGTTCCAGCCAATAATTCTAAATCAATACCTTTAGGATTAGCATCAGAAGTGCTATGTGTTTGATATATCTGTAATCCATCAATTCTAACATTTGGAACACCTATTCTCAAAATCCCATGCCAATTATTATTTAATTCTAATCTATACTTATTATTATCCCACTTTCCATTATGTCTTGCTTCTGCTGTTGTATAAATTCTAATATAATTTGTTGGACCAGTAGTCCAACCAGAAATTGTTACAACAGAAGTATCTGGACTTGTCCAAGTTCCTTCAATTCTTGCTATTGCAATTTCATTACTTGCAACTAAATCTCTTTGCTCTCCAGCTTCCCAAGCTGATAAAGAAGAATAACAAGTATAACCTCCAGTATAAGTTCCACAATCAGGTCTAATTACAGAAATAGAATTTGTAGCAACAACATTTCCTGTAATAACATTTCCTGTTATTTTATTAAAAACATCAGAAAAAATATTTGCAGAAATAAAAGAAAACATTAAAATTGAAAATACTAATAAACTAAAAACCAATAATTTCCTCTTCCCCATTAGAAAATATGAAAAAAATAGTATTTAAAATTATTGGAAATTACATATTTAAACAATTAATTCAAACATTATTAATATCTTTTTTATCATAATTTACAAGATTTAAACAAAGATAAAAACCATTAATATCTTTAAACTTTGCCTGCCGATTACATCTTATTTTCTTGCTAATTCCTAATAAACAATAAATTCTTCCTTCAATTCTTTTTGTAGAAAAAAATCCTTTGCCACAAGTATCTTCCAAAGTATGAGGTTTATACTCTCTTGTTCTTTTTATATTTTTTTTAATTCTTTCAAAAAATATTTCTTTAGTTTTATTATCCATCTAAAAAAAAGAAAAATACCATTTATAAAAATTATTAGTCTTTATTATTTACTTCTTCATCAATAACTTTAATCATATCAGTCACACTATCTCCTTGTTGCAATTTAACAATCCTCACACCCTGAGCAGCACGACCCATAATTCTTATATTTTTTAAAGAAGTTCTTATGACTAATCCTTTTGCAGTTGTCATAATTAAACTATCATCATCATTAACAGCCACAGTTCCTACAACAAGACCTGTTTTTTCTGAAACCTTCAAATTAATAACTCCTTTCCCTGCACGAGCTGTTTTTCTATAATTACTAACTGATGTTCTTTTCCCATAACCTTTTTTTGTTATAGTCATAACTGCTTTAGTATCAAGAGTTTCCAAACTAACAACTTCATCATCTTTAGAAAGTTTTATTCCTTTAACACCATAACTTGCTCTCCCCATCGATCGAACATTATCACTATTAAATCTTATAGCCTGTCCTTTTCTTGTTGCTAATAATACTTCCTGAGATTTTTTAACAATTCTCACATCTATCAAAACATCTGAATTATCTAAAGGCAAATTTAAAGCTTTTACACCTGAAACTCTTGGTTTTGAAAAATGACTCAAAGAAATTTTCTTAACAATTCCTTTTCTTGTTGCCATAAACAAACTATCTTCAAAATTATTTACAGACAGAACATCTGTAACATTTTCATTTTTTAAATTAAGAAGATTCACCAAAGCTTTACCTTTACTATATCTTTCAGCAGAAGGAATATCATAAGCTTTCAACCATAAAACTCTTCCTCTTGTTGTAAAAAACATTAAATAATTATGAGTTGAACAGGTTATTAATTGTTTTACAAAATCTCCAGTTGTAAGATTACTTCCAATAACTCCTCTTCCACCTCTTTTTTGTTCTTTATATGTTTTCAAATCCATTCTTTTGCAATAACCTTTTTCAGTTATAGAAATAATAACTTCTTTCTTTTGAATTAAATCTTTTTCGGAAATTTCGGAAATTCTCTGAAGAACTTGTGTTCTTCTGGAATCACCATATTTATTTTTAAGTTCATTAACTTCTTCCTTAATTATTTTTAGAATTTCATTAATATCATTTAATATTTTTTCAAGTTCAATAATTTTCTTTTTTAATTCACTCAATTCATTTTTTAATTTATCTTTCTCAAGAGAAGTTAATTGTTGAAGTTTTGTTTCAAGAACAGATTGAGCCTGTCTTTTTGTTAAATTAAATTTTTTAATTAAATTTTCCGAAGCTTCAGATGCATTTTTAGATTTCTTAATTACTACTATAACATTATCAATACTATTTAGAGCTATTAAAAGTCCTTCAACAATTTCATCCCTATTTTTAGCTTTTTTCAAATCAAATTTAGATCTCTTTGTAATTATTATTTTTCTATATTTAACATACTCTTCAAGCATATTTTTAATATTCAATACTTTTGGCTGTCCATCAACTAAAGCTAAAAAATTTGAATTAAAAGAATCTTGAAGCCTAGTATATTTATAAAGAGCATTAATGACAAATTTAGAACTTGCACCTTTCTTCAATTCAATAACTATTCTTATTTTTCCTTTAGAGGATTCGTCACGTAAATCAGATATGTCCTTTAATTTTTTATCTTTTACTAAATTTGCAATTTGAGTAACCAAAGTAGATTTATTAACAGCATAAGGAATCTCAGTTATAATAACTGCTTCTTTATTTTTCAAATTTTCAGTTGTTGTTCTTCCACGAATAATAACTCTTCCTTTCCCAGTCTTATACATCTCTTTCATATTCCCTTGAATTAAACCTCCTGTTGGAAAATCAGGTCCTTTAATAATTTCACAAATTTCATCTATTGAAATATCTTGTTTCTCTATATAAGCAATAATTGCGTTACAAACTTCTGTTAAATTATGTGGAGGTATATTAGTTGCCATACCTACTGCAATTCCTGTTGCCCCATTTAAAATTAAAGTTGGAAGTTTTCCAGGAAGTAAAGTTGGTTCTTTTAATGAATTATCAAAATTAGGACTAAAATTAACTGTTTCCTTATCAATATCTTGTAATAATTCCGAAGAAATATGTTCAAGTTTTGCTTCAGTATATCTATAAGCTGCAGGAGGATCTCCATCAATTGAACCAAAATTTCCCTGTCCAAAAACTAAAGGATATCTTAAAGAAAAATTCTGAGCCATCCTAACCATTGCATCATATACTGAAGAATCGCCATGAGGATGATACTTACCAATAACATCCCCTACAACTCTTGCGGATTTTTTAGTTTGAGTATTTGGTTTTAAACCCATCTGTTGCATTGCATACAAAATTCTTCTCTGAACTGGTTTCATTCCATCTTCAATCGAAGGTATAGCACGAGAAACAATAACTGACATTGCATAATCTAAATAAGCCTTCTTCATCTCTTCAGATATCTCTGAATTAATAACTCCTTTTTCTATTTCACCAACATTATTTTTATTTTCTTTTAAATTCATTTTATTAATTATCTAAATTATTTATCTTATCAATATGTTCTTTTAATTCAAGTTCACTTAAACCTAATTTTTTTAAATTATTAATATAATCTTCTCTATTTTTCACAAAATCTTTACAAGATAAAACTAATTCTTTTCCTGAACTTAAATCTGTATGAGCATATCCTAAATTTCTAAGAGAATTAATTAGATCTTCCATTTTATCAACATCTTCTTTTGTAAGATCTAATTCAATAAACTCAAATTCATTTTCAGTACTCTCTTTGTTTAAATTTTTTTCATCCATCTTGTTAACTCACTTCAACTCCTTTTTCATCTAAATATTTCATAAATTTTTCTTCAGTTAATTCTTCTTGATTTATTTCTTTTCCTTTCCATTTACATTTATGACATTCCCATTCACCTTTTCTCTCTCTTCCAATAATAACTCCAACATTATCACTTTTACAAGAAGGACATCTCTTAACATTAAAAATTTTCTCAGATTTTTTAGATTTCTTTTTTACACTTTTTGATTTCAAATAATCTTCTTCAGAATCATATCCTTCAGTTATCCATTCTGGTGTTTTTAATTTACTTTTTTTTGCCATTATAAATTTATATCTAATTTTTTAATTAAAGAATCTTCTAATTTAGAAAATAATTTTTTATAATTATCCTTTCTATCTAGTTTATTAGATAATTTATCATTTGGAAACAGAGGAATTATATGAAAATGTAAATGATCAACTTTTAAATCACTTTCTGGAAGAAAAGGTCTATAATTACTTTTTATATCACATCCAAGAGCATTTAATTTTTCCATTAATAATTCAGATATATTAAGAACTTCATCCATTAATTCAGAATAAACCTTAGAAGGTAATTCAGATAACCTTTCTCTATGTATTTTGGGCATTACCAAACTATGCCCTTTAATTAAATAAGGATTACTAAGAATAGTCTTAATATTTTCCCCTTCTCTTACAATTATATCATTATCTCCTAAACAAAATCTACAATTATCTTTATACATCTAATTCAGCCTCCCTTGCATTTTCCTGAATAAACTCCTTACGAGCCTGAACATTTTCTCCCATCAACATACTAAAAGTCTGATCCGATTCAACCATATCTTCAATAAATATTTTTTTAATCTTTCTTGTTTTAGGATTCATAGTTGTATCCCATAATTGATCTGAACTCATCTCCCCTAATCCTTTAAATCGTGTTATATTACTTGAAGAAGAATTCACAGAAACTTTGTCCATGACTTTTTTAAGTTCTTCCTCAGAATAAACATAATAATCTTTTCTTTTTCTTATTCTAAATAAAGGTGGTAAAGCAACATAAATATTTCCATTTTCAATAAGCTGAGGCATGAATCTAAAGAAAAATGTTAAAAGCAAAGTCTTAATATGTTCCCCATCAACATCTGCATCAGTCATAATTACAATTTTATTATATCTTAATTTTTCTATATTAAAATCTTCTCCAACTCCAGAACCAATAGCTGTTATCATATTAATTATTTCCCCACTCGAAAGAGTTCTTGCAGCATTTGATTTTTCAACATTAAGAATTTTTCCTTTTAAAGGAAGTATTGCCTGATTTTCTTTATTTCTAGCTTGTTTTGCACTTCCTCCTGCTGACTCACCTTCAACGAGATAAAGTTCAGTATCATCTGATTTTTTATTAGAACAATCAGAAAGTTTTCCAGGAAGTCCACCCAAAGAAAAAGCACTTTTTCTTCTTACTAAATCTTTTGCTTTTTTAGCAGCAAGTCGAGCTTTTGCAGAATCAATTGCTTTTGAAGATATTTTTTTAGCAATACTTGGATTTTCTTCAAAAAATTCAGATAATGCTAAAGTAGAACTAGAATCAACAAGACCTTTAACTTCTGAATTTCCCAACTTAGTTTTTGTCTGTCCTTCAAATTGAGGATTGGGAATTTTAACACTTACAATTGCTGTTAAACCTTCACGAATATCTTCTCCAGTTAAACTTTCATTCTTTAACATTCCTTTTCTTTTTACATAATCATTAACCACTCTTGTCAAAGAAGTTTTAAATCCAGACACATGAGTTCCACCTTCAACAGTATTAATTGTATTTACAAAACCAAAAATATTCTCCTTATAACTTGTATTATATTGAACTGAAACTTCAACAAAAATATCATCTGCTTCTTTTTTAAAATAAATTGGCTTATGAATAACCTCTTTTGATTTATTAATCCATTTCACAAATTCAATCAATCCACCCGATGCAAAAAATTCTTCTTTTTTATCCTTGATTTTATTATCCAAATTAATTTTCAAACCTGCATTTAAAAAACAAACTTCTCTAAATCTATTTTCTAAAATTTTTGAATCAAAGATAACTGTAGAAAAAATCTCATCATCAGGCCAAAATGTTACTTTAGTTCCTGTTTCATTTTTATTACAATTACCAATAACATTTAATTTTGTTTTAGCATTACCTCTTGAATATTCTTGCTGGTAAATTTTTCCTTCTCTTTTTATTTCAACAATTAATTTTTTTGAAAGTGCATTAACAACACTTATCCCAACTCCATGAAGTCCTCCTGAAATCATATAAGTTTTTTTATCAAATTTTCCACCTGCATGAAGTTTAGTCAAAGCTACTTGAACTGCGGGAATCTTAAATTGAGGGTGGATATTAACTGGAATTCCTCTACCATTATCAATTACAGTTACAGAACCATCTTTATTTATTAACACATCTATTTTATCACAATAACCAGCCAAAGCTTCATCAACAGAATTATCAACAACTTCATAAACCAAATGATGCAAACCATCTTTACTTGTACTTCCTATATACATACTTGGTCTTTTTCTAACTCCTTCAAGCCCTTCAAGAACTCTTATTGATTCAGCCCCATAACTTTTTGTATCTGTCATTTTTAAAATATATAATTAAATTATTTGAAATCAAAAATAATAATTTCCAATACAAACAAAAATTACTTTAAAAAGTTTACTCAGGAAAATTAAGTGTTTTAACTAATTAACAATAAAATTAATTTTTTCTAATTTTATATAGGATAAAATAACATTTATTCTCATTAGTAATTTTAAAGTAAAAACTTCAAACTCTCTAAAAACAAACCTCATTTATTCTTAATCAAAAATGCTTTCCTCTTTAAATCAAAATAATTATCTTTCTTTTTAATCTTTGAAATATAATAAATCAAGAATCCGAGAACTGCTAAAATAAATAAAATTATTATTCCAATAAATATTTTTGAATTTGATGTTGAAATATTTTTATTTTTCTTTTTCAGAACTTCTGTTTCATTTCCAGAATTAATTCCTGAAACTTTTTTATCTGTATTTTTTCTCTGCTGTCCAACAACCACATCAGGAGTTCCAGTATTTGTATTTGGAGTAGGTGAACTTCCTCCTCCACCTGAACCACCAGTATTTCCGCCAGGGTTATTAGCTGGAGGT
>CAYPDP010000027.1:0-6476 GCA_964409555.1 Candidatus Woesearchaeota archaeon
GGTGGGCTATGTATTAGAGAGACGCTTTTTTGCTTCTTTTTTTCTAAAAAAGAAGTCGCCACGAAAGGCGATTAATTCTTAAAAAAATCGTTCAAAATTTCTTTTGTTAATTCAAGGGATTTATCACAATGATTCTTTAAGCTTCTTGATGAACTTCCATTAAAATAAATATTTTGAATTTTTTTATTTCTTCTCTGAACTGAACGAACAGCAGGAACAAAATCTCCATCTCCAGAAACTAAAACGGCTGTATCAAAAGTACCATCTGCCGCACCATCTACCATATCAACAGCCATGTGAATATCATCTTCTTTTATAATGTAATAATGTTTATTCGTCCCAGCTATATTTCTTTTCAAAAGTTTACATAAAACTAAATTAAAATTAGGTATGGATTTAAGTTTAATAAAAAATTCCTTTTGACTCTTGAATTTTTTTGAATTAAATTCTCTATCTAATTGAGCATTATAATAATAAATTCCTATGACTTTTCCTTCTCCTGCTAGAAAATTAGCAAAACCTTGAAAATCAAAATCTTTCAAACTTTTATTTTTTCCGTAGAGTTTCCTCAACCCAAAATAAAAGTTATTACCATCAATAAAAATAGCCACTCTTTTCATTTGAAAAAATGCCTACCCCTTACCGAAGCAAGGATAGGCGTATATGATTATAATAAATAGTTATGGTATAAATAGTTTTTGGTTGGCCAAAAAAACTGATTCAACTATTTATTTTTTAGGTCAATAACATGTAGGTAAAATGAATCAAACATTTGTTCAAGATTGAACTCAGAAGAACAATAATCTATTATTTTATCAAATTCGTTGTTATCATAAAATTTACTACAATAAATTCCTTCTCCTTCTTTTATTTGAAGTTTTAGAAATTCACTTGTTTTTTTGTGATTCGTTGCCCACAATTGTTCGTATTTTAAAGTTTCTTCGGAAATAATTGAAGACAATTGATACATATCAATATTAAATTTATTAAAAAAGGTTTTATATAATTCTTTCTCATTGGCAATGCTTAAAACTTTCATCCTCCCAAATAAGTAAGGCAAATCAAACTTAGCTATGTTAAATCCAACGAATTTGATATACTTATCGTTCCTTTCAATAGTCTTAATAAAATTATAAAATTCCGTGAGTATTTCTTTTTCAGTGGAATTCCAAATTTTTAAAAATATTGGCGATTTTAAATTTTCTTTCTTTGGAGGTTTAAAGCCTTCGTAATAATTATAAGATATAACTAAGATTTTTGATTCTGGTTCATAAGGATTTAAAGAAGAATCAGGATTATTTTTGGAGCTGTAAGTTTCTATATCTAAAAACAAGAATCCCATTAAATCTTCCTCGCCTTAAAATCCTTTAAAGCCTTAGCTCTTTGAGTTAATTTAGATATAGAAATAAATTCATTTTTAATTATATCTGGATAATTTTTTTCAAGGTAAAATTCTCTTTCAAAAGAATTTTTGCATTTAATAAAGGCATCTTCTTCGGAAAGTTTTTCAGATATTTCCTTAATTATTTCTTCCGCTTCTTTTTGTTTTTTTGATTTACATTTCGGACATACTTTTTCAACTTCGCTACTATCAAGAAAACCTAATTTAAAATCTCTAAATTTTTCACCACATTCCTCGCAAACAGATAATTTATCATCCTGTTCAATGGTTTCTATTTCTTCCTGTTCTGCCATAAATTCCACAAACCAATCCGCAGTTTCTTCAAAAGATATAGAAAATCCTTCTTTTAACCAACCAATTCTTATTTGAAAAGGTTTCTCGACATAAATTTTATATTTTTCTTTTATTTGATTAATTTTATCTGAATTTTCTTTAATTTCTTTTTCTGATTCAAAAAAAGACTCATTAAATTCTTTTATATCTAATATAATATATTTTGGATTAGAATCCGCAACCAAATCAAGAAATTCCTTAAAATCTTCTTTTTTTGATATAATTTGATTTGTTTCTTTTATAAAAAATCCTTCTATAACTTTTATTCCCTTGGATTCTGCATAATCCTTTATTTCATTTCCTAAATTTTCAAGATTATCTTTGTTATCCATAAAATCAAAAAAGAAAAGAAGTTTAAAACATTTTCGGCGTTAGCAGACAATCTGTCCTGAAAGGACTAAGCGCGTCTCTCCTATTGGGTGTGAGAAAAAATATTATTTCCTGTCTTTTGATTCTAATGTTTGAGGCGTCTCGAATTATAGATAACATCGGGCTTAAACAACCTGAGTATTGCGAAGGCCCGAGGTGGAGTAATTTTTCCCTCGACGAAGTCAGAGCTGGAAAAATTGCGTAATGCTCGAGAGTTTTTTCTGAAAGAAAAAATTTGGGAAAATCCTTGCAGGATTTTCTGTTTAAGCCCTGTTATGTCTGGGTGAGCGTTAGCGAAAGTCTGCAAGACGACCCCGAGGATTTTTGCATAGCAAAAACCACAGAGTTTAGTTTGAGTTTTATTATATTAATTCTGCGTAGCAGACCATCTTTTAGGGCACGCGCGCTTTTTTGTTTCTTTTTTTCTAAAAAAGAAAATAGAAATAATCTTGGAGTGGCAGACTCGCTAATTCTTTAAAACTTCATCATTATTAATTTTTTCTTGATATAACAAGTGTTAACTTCTCAAATCTCCCCGTATGTTTAGAAGACCTACTAACCCTTGAGTAGATAACATTAAAATCTTGCAAGACATGTTTTACCCAATAATCTTCACTCCATAAATTCCTATAAATTCCGTCTTTACAAATTCTTTTGGAGAAATTTCTATAGTATTTTTTTAAATATGATTTTTTAGGGCATATGGGCATATCTGCAATAACTATTGGTGCAAGCAAAAGTTGTTTTTTTACTATTCTTCTAATATCCCTTATATTAAAATGCTCTAATAAACCGCCAGAAATGCTAGCATCAAACGAATCTGGTTTAAAAATCTTATCAATCTCAAATATATCTCCCTTTACTATCTTCATATTTTTGCCAAAATTCTTAGCATTCTTTTTTATTATATTTATGACCTCTCCATCCTTATCTAATGCCATAACATCGTAACCAAGATAAGATAGAGAAACGCTACTGTAACCAAAACCACATCCTATGTCCAAAATTTTTCTACCTTTGATGAATTTTTTATAGAATGGCAATTTCTCCCTATGTCTTTTAATATACTGTTTAAACTGCTCTTTAGAAAAAACTGGATTCATTAATTTAGATAGTTTTGTGTACCAATCAGTATTTTCCATACGCTTCAAAGTTAATTAAGTTTTATAAATCTTAATACATCAATATAAACATGGATATTTTCACTAGAATTAAAACTCCTTCAAAATGGAAAAGAAATTATCTAGTGGATGCTATGAAAGAGAGAAAAATTTCTACAAATTACTCTACAAAAGGAGAATTAAATAAATCTGTTGAATTATTAATTACAAACTATCTCTCTGAAGAGGAATTGGAATCTCTTAAGAATTTAAGGCATATCATTATTCCAACTTCTGGAACAGAGAATCTACCAATTGAAAAAATCAAAAAAAGAAAAATCAAAATATATCAAAATAAAGAAATTATTGCAAAAGGGGTTGTGAATTACACTATGGACAATCTGAAAAAAATAATTCCTGGAAACATGAAAAAATTTCTTAAGGGAAAAACGGTTACTTTATTAGGCTTTGGAAGTATCGGAAAACTACTTCATAATTCATTAAAAAAATATGAGGGGGTAATAAACATAGTAAGAAAAAAACCCTCTTCAAAGACAAACGCATTCACTTTAAAAGAAATTGATTCTTTACTCCCTAAGACAGATATACTAATTAACACTTTACCCTTAAATGATCAAACTAAAGGAGTATTGGTTGATAAAACACCCATAATCAAAGAAGGATGTATAATTATTAACTTATCTAGAAGAGGCATACTTAATGAAAAAGAAATTATAGATAAGGTTAAAGAAAAATATTTCTTCGGAACAATTATGGATATATATTCAGATATAATTTCTAAATCAGACATAAAATCAGAAAAGATTATATTAACTCCACACATAGCAGGAATTTATGGTAGTTCATTAAAAGCCCTAATAGATTTCATAGAGAACTCATTAATAAGAATTCAAGCAGAAACAAATTGATTTAATGCTGTAGCAAATTTGTGGATCTCTTCCTTATTAAGTTTTGGCTTTACTTTACACTCCCCTTTTTCAAAAAATTCAACTTTCCCATCTGTCACTAATTTTGTATCTGACTTTCCATCCCAATTCTCTGTTATTGGAAACCCTTTTTTCTTAAGTGATGGTGGCCAGGTTGGGTCTACTTTAATCCATTTATCTCCTATCTTGACTTTTAGTGCAACATGTTTCCACACAGTATCAGACTCCTTAAGAATGCCAATTGTCTCCGGGGGAAAAGGTAAATCTACCCAATCAAAGAGTACATCTTGTTTCTTAACTTCAAAACCTTCTTTTTTTAGAAGTTTCATCAACAATTCAGCTTTATGCCTGCAATCTCCACAATTTATAGATTCGTCTATATTCTCCCCTTCATATTTACAAACTTCATAAGGTATTTTTTGTACTTTCTCAAATATTTTTACAATTTTTGATTTTTCCATATAGTAATTCATGCACCCTCATTTTTAAAATTATTGTTGCTGGATAATTTACTAATAAAAAATCTAATTTCCGATTCCTATCAGGTCTTACAATTTCCATAAAATCGATAAAGCCACAACATTTTTAAGTGTTGTTGTCATTTTTAAGTCATAAAATGATAAAGACAACTATTGAGAAAGTTATGGACGGAAAATACTTAGAGGAATCTGAATTGTCTGACCTAGTTGAAAATATGAGATATGGAAAAATTGATGACCTTCAATTTGTTTCTCTATTATCTGCAATGGAAACTCGTAATAGAATTAAAGGTATAAGTGTTGATGAGTGTACTAATCTTGTTAAATCCTTAAGAGTGCCAACAAATTCTAGTTTAGAGGGAGTCTTATGTAATGCAGGCACAGGAGGAGGTTGGACAAAAACATTGAATATAGGTACAGCTTCGGCCGTAATCATCTCTGCTGCAGGGATTAATACTCTAAAAATTGGTTCAAAGGGAATAACAACAAATAGTGGTAGCAGAAATGTATTGCAAAGTTGGGGTATTGATACAAACGCCGATATTGAGAAAGTTGTGGGTTCTGTCAAGGAAGCTCAAATTGGGTATTTTGATTTTTCAAAAATAGTTCCGATAAAAGGAAGAGCGGGAGTGAGAAGCCCTCTTCATTATATTGGTCCTTTGTGCAATCCTGTAAATCTATCATATAAGGTTTTAGGATGTATAAAAGAAGAACATCTAAGAACAGTCGAGCCGATACTCGAGAGACTAAGTGATAACTACATCCTTTCTTTTAACCCAAATATTGACGAGATTTCCTTAACAGATCCAACCTTAATTGTGGAGAAGAGAAATAATACTCGTAAAGAATATATTTTTGATCCATCTAAATGTGGATTACCACATATTTCTTATCAAAGTATTGCTCATCCAGGGGATGTAGAGAAAGGAGCAGATATATTGCTAGAAGCATTACAAGGAAAGAAAGGGTCAGTAGGAGATATATTAGCATTAAATGCTGGTGTTGGAATTTATCTTGCTGGAAAAGCAGATTCTATCAGGGAGGGTTTCTATAGGGCTCAAGATCTCATTGAATCAGGAGAAGCAGAAACTAAAATAAATAATTGGAGAAAATATCAATGATGGATAGACAAGAGATATATGATGAAATAGTTAGAAGAATTTCATATTCTGAGAGAGGACTACAAGAACTAAGGGAAGTCAAGGCAGACGTAAAGGGTTTAATTGATAGTCAATTTTCAGATACAGAAAGCTATGGGGGATTAAAATTTGTTGGATCTGCAGAAACAGAACTATGTATTAAATTAAAGAAAGATATAGATGGGGTTGTTTTATTAAGACCTTTTGATAAAGTAACTTTTAGGAGGAAGGTCAGAAACTTAGAAGATAAATTTGATGATTTAAGATTCACTGAGAGATGCAGATTTGTTCACGATCATTTCACAGGAACATATAAGGGTTTTGATATTGCAATTGGTGGAGTAGATGCCACTTCGTCTCCTTCAGACACATTAGAAGGTGATTTAATATTTCATCCAGACTTTACTGAAAAATATTTGAAACCAAATCAGAAAAACGATGTATTGTTAGCGAAAATGTTCTTTAAAAATGCCGGAGTCTATGGTAAAAATGTTGGTGGGGGTTTTCCTCTAGAACAATTAATAATTCACTATGGAAGTTTTGATTCAGTTGTCGATGCATTTGCAGAAGGCAAGCCAATTTTTATAGATAATTCTAGAAAGTATGAAGGGGAAAGGGGACCTTTAGTAATTACATATCCTTATTGTGGACTTAAAAACATGTCTGCTGGAGTTAAGAAAGAACAATTCAAAAGATTATTTGATTAT
>CAYPDP010000028.1:0-6409 GCA_964409555.1 Candidatus Woesearchaeota archaeon
AACAGATATTCTTCTACAAAAATATCTGAGGGCAATTTTCAATTGAATATAACATATATTAAACCTACTTTTTCAAATATTTTTATTTAAACTCATTAGTTTTAACATATATTTAAATAAAATTTCATCTTAAAAGTTCTAATATGGATTATACTAATTCGCATGAAAAATATCTTAAAGAGTTAGACAATATTTGTGTTCTCAAAGGATTTAGTAATCAGACTATCAAAGCATATAATTATAATGTTAAGAGATTCTTATATTTTATTGATAAAAGTATACTTAATCTTGACAATTATGCTATTAAATCTTACTTACTAACTTTGAATTAATTCAAATAGAAAAAAATTGATAGGAAGATTTAAAAGCATATTATTTTTATTTTCTCCTATGGAAAATTTAAAAAGAATTACTAAAGGAAGTATTTGTAATTTAGTAGAAGATTTTGAAATAATTGATATAGGTGATGGAGTTATTAAAGGGAGTCGTTGGACAAACACATCTCTTAAATTAAAAATTTCAAAAGAAACAAGAAAAATTTATACTTCTCCAAATATCGTTGAATCTAAAGAAAGTATTTTTTTAAAACATATTGATGAACTTTTAGAAAAGAAAAATATGTATCTTGCACATTTAGATTATAAGCCATATGGTTTAGCAGGTTTTCTTCCACATGTATTGAAAGGAAGATTTTATGTAGAAAATAAAAAATAAGAAAAATATTTAAAAGTATTTTGTTTAATATTCTTATGAATAAATTTAAAAGAATTACTAAAGGGAGTATTGATGATTTAACAGAATTTAAAGATATATTTTGTATGGGTGATGGAATAATTAAAATTAATTTTTGGGAAAAAAATTCAATTATATTAGATACCATTAGGGGAAAAGAAATAATTAATATATCTTCAAATGAATCTCTTTTTAGGAAATATGATTTTTTAGAATACGCAGAAAAAATATTAAAAGAAAAGAAAATGTATCTTATTAATGCAGAATATACTCCTAATAATTGGATTGGATTTTCTTCACATAAATTAAAAGGTAGAATTTATGTTAGAAGAGAAGATTGTTGATGCATCTATTTTTCTCTTGTCAATTATAAATGTAGCATAAGTTTGAAAGTCAGTATCTTTCACAAACACTTCATAAGGAGATTCTGGAGGAAGACTACTTAAATGAGAATCATAGGTTCTTCCATCAACAGTTAATTCATAACCCACCTCAAGCCCACTCCAAATACAGTTAACTCCTTCTGGGCATGGTGAATAAACGAAATATTTTATTTTCAAAGAAACATTTAGTTCCTTAACAATTGCAGATTGGTTTTCTACTAGAGTAAATTCTTTCCATAAATCTACAATTATCTCTTTTTCTTTTGATGACTTATTCTCTATTTTTGATGAGTTTTTATCTTTAATAGTACTATAACTATATAAAAAAATGCTAAGGATGATTATAAGAATGATTAGAACTATCGGAATTTTTTTATTCATATTTTAATTAAGGTTAGAAGATATATTTAAATATTGTGATAACTTTGAATAGGTTTGAAGTAAGTTAGTCCATAACAAATGAATCTCTTTTTAGGAAATATGATTTTTTAGAATACGCAGAAAAAATATTAAAAGAAAAGAAAATGTATCTTATTAATGCAGAATATACTCCTAATAATTGGATTGGATTTTCTTCACATAAATTAAAAGGTAGAATTTATGTTAGAGAGGAAAAATAAAATTTTATTTAAATTTATTTTTATTCAAATTAGAAATAAGCCATAAAATTGTAAGAAAAATAATAAGCAAAATTATTATTCCTAAGAAAATAATTGTCCAATTAATATTTGACTTTAGTTTTGTAAATATTTATGCTTAAAAAAATCATATATTTCTCTCGCTCTTGGATGATATATTGAATAATAAATTGGGATTTTCCAAAGCAAAATTTGCATAATTACACCTGGACCTCGTTTTGAATCCAACTCATAAAAAACATCTTTTATCTTAAAGTCTCCAACCATTAGTCTTCTAATTATCTTACTTCTAAAAAGTTTCCCAATAAAAGGAATATTTTTTTCCATTAAAGGGATATTCTGAATCTTTGGGTGCCAGAAATTTAACACACCAAAAATCTCCTGAAAAAGTTTCTTTTTATAAGGAGGAATACTGGTATAAAAACCTATTAAGATTCTTTTATTTGTTACAATTATATCTCTTATATTTTCTGCATAATTTATCGGTGAACGGTGTATATAAAGACAAGGAGTTAATGGGATAATTATGTTTTCTCCTTGTAAAATTTCAAAATTTGAATCCACATTTAATTTGAATAAAAATTTCCCTTTTTTCTGTTTATCAAAGATTCTTAATCCTAATTTCATCCTTAATCCTTTAGTTAACCAGAAAATAATAAAAAAGAAAATTAATATAAAACCAATTATTAGAAATATTTTTTGAAAATCTTTCATAAATATATAAAGAAAAATAAAAGAAAAAATAGTTATTATAAAAATTGAAAGAAGAATATTTAGAAAAATAATAATATAAAAAGATAATTTTTTCATATCTTTATTTTACCTTTTTACTATTTAAAATTACTGATTTTCTGAAAGTCCTTTTCTAGCTCTTATATTTATGTTCAAAAACAATTTTTTCTAAATACAATTCTTTTCTATATTTATTATATGAAAAAATAACTCTTAACTTCCCTATCCAAATTCTACAACTATTCTTTAAATCATAATGTAAATGTTTGTATCTTTCTGGATTTTCAGCAACTTCCTCTATTTTATTTTTAATTCTTTTCTGAAAAGAAATATCAATCTTTTTAAAATCTTTTTCAAATTCTTTTGTTGAAAATATTTTATAATTCATCCCAATCAACAAAATCTTTGTTTATTATTTGTTCTTTAGATTTTTCATAGGATTTCATAAACTCTTCATTACCCATTAATTCTAAAGATTCAATAATAGAATCAAATTTACTTTTTAAATTTACTAAATCAATTATAGCACTTTTATTTATACTTATTTTTTCCATAATTCATATAGATCTATTAAATATTTAAAACTATTGATTTTCTGAGAGACCTTTTCTAGCTCTTATTTTTTTTACTACATCTACTTGCAATCCAGAAGGTAATTTTTCAAATAACTGGTCAACTAGTGAAGAAGTTCCTCTACCTTCTGTAGCACTTCTTAAATCACTAGACCATCCAATCATTTCTGCTACAGGAAGTTTTGCTTTCATTTCAGCATTAGTTCCTTCTTGAGAAACATTAATCATTTGTCCTCTTTTTCCTCCAACAAGTTTTGTTATAGCTCCTAAAAACTTGTCAGGCATTTCAATAATATGAATTTGTAATGGTTCGTAAATTGAGGGATTTGCTTTTTTCATTGCTTCAGTAATTCCTTCTCTAACAGCAGGATAAACTTGTGCCGGACCTCTATGAATTGCATCCTCGTGAAGCTTTATATCTATAAGTGAGATTTTTAAATTAGTACATGGCTCTCTTGCCAAAGGTCCTTGATCCATAACCCTTTCAAAAGCATCTAAAACCATTTCAATTACCTCTCCAATATGAACTTCTCCTCGAGTTTCGTCTAAAAAAAGATTTCCTTTGTAAACATCTCTAATATTTCTTATTTCATCTCCAGACCATCCTAACTCAGAAAATTTTTCAGAAACATCTTTACTTTTCTTTTTTACACGCCCTTCTTGAATTTCTCCTGATTTTATTGCTTCATAAATATCTTCATCTAAAGGTGCTACTTTTATGAAAAAACTATTATGCTTGTTTGGACTTCTTCCTTCAAATACAGTAGACTCTTTTCCAACAGCTTCCCTGTAAACAATAATTGGTGCAGAAGTAGAAACATCTAATCCTTTTTCTGACTTAATTCTATTTTCAATAATTTCTAAATGTAATTCACCCATTCCAGACATTAAACTTTCCCCTGTCTGTTCATTTATTGAAATTTTAATAGAAGGATCTTCTTTTGCAACTTGTTTAAGTACTTCAACTAATTTAGGCAAATCCGCTGCTTTTTTTGCTTCAATTGATTTTGTAACTACTGGTTCAAATAAATGTTTTATTGCTTCAAAAGGTTCCATCTCATTTTTAGACACTGTTTCCCCTGTAAAAACATCTTTTAATCCAACAATTCCAATTATATTTCCAGCATTTGCCTGATCGACAATAATTCTTTGAGCACCTTTGTATACTGAAACCTGTTGAACTCTAACCTGCCTTTTTGCAAGATTCATATAAACTTCATCTCCTTGTTTTACTGTTCCAGAAAATAATCTTCCTGCTGCAACTTCTCCGGCGTGTTTATCTACAATAATTTTTATAGGAACAAAAGCCAAATCTCCATTAATATCACAATTTACTAAAGATTTTCCTATTTCTGATTCTACATCTCCGTGCCATATTTTAGGAATTCTATATTTCTGAGCATCTATAGGATTAGGATGATGAGTTATAGACATGTTTAAAATAACTTCGTGCAAAGGGGCTTTTTTTGCAAGTTCTTTATGATTATCTGATTCATAAGCATCAATAACTTCTTTAAAGGATATATTTTTTTCTTTCATGTATGGGAAACTTAATGCCCAATTATGATATGCACTTCCAAAAGCAACGCTTCCTTCAGCAACTCCGACCTTCCATTTTTCTTTATAACCTTCAGGAGCAATATTTTCTATTAACTCATTAACATGGTCAATAGTTTTTACAAATCTTTTTTGCATTTCTTCAGGGGTTAATTTAACTTCCTTGATTAAACGGTCTACTTTGTTTATGAATAAAACTGGTTTTACTAATTCTTTAAGAGCTTGTCTTAATACTGTTTCTGTCTGAGGCATAACTCCTTCAACAGCACAAGTTAAAACAACGCACCCGTCAACAGCCCTCATTGCCCTTGTAACATCTCCTCCAAAATCAACATGTCCTGGAGTGTCAATTAAATTAATTAAATAATCTTCTCCTTTATATTTATGAATCATGCTTACACTTGCAGAATCAATTGTAATTCCCCTTGAAGTTTCGTCTTCGTGGAAATCTAAAAATCTTTGTTTTCCGGCTGTTTCTTCAGAAAGCATTCCTGCTCCAGCAAGGAGATTATCTGAGAAAGTTGTTTTTCCGTGGTCAATATGCGCAGCAATTGCTATATTTCTTATTTGCTTTTGCTGTTTCATCAAGTTTTCAATAGTGTGTGCTTTATCGTCTGCCATTTTTGTTTATTGTTTTTTATTATGTTTTAAAATGGTGGGCTAGAAAATTTCTTGTTTTCTTTGTCTGCCATTTTAGGGTTATTATTTTTTAAAAAAATTAAAAATTAAAAATTTCTAATAATTAAAACAATAAGAATTATTAAAATTGGTTTTTAAAACTTTGGTTGTTAATTTGAATATTGAGAATAATCAGAACAAGAATCCACCCCTAAAATTTTATGGTAACAAAAAGTATCTACAGAAAATTTTACAATATCCTTATCTTTATCAAAGTAAGCAATTAATAAATTTTTTCCTACTTTGTTAATACCTCTGCAAATATAACATAATTTTGAAATATTCTCTCCTTTGATAATTTGAAAATCTTTTTCTTCAATTTTTTTAATTAATTTTGACTTTTCTTCTTCATATTTTGAACCTATTTTAACAGCCATGATTTTAAATTGAAAAATCTATTTTTAAAATTATTGATGATTAGGAAATAGTAAGATATTAATTAATTATTTAAATTTAAGTTGATTTTTTATTTTATGTTCCCATTAACTATAACTAAGCTTCAAGATGAAAAAGATTTGTCTAAATTACTTGATTTTATGGAGAAACAATCTCAATATTATCCGAATTATCTTGACTAGTTGTATGGAAAATGTCAATCCAGAATTGAATCTGGGAGATATAAACCAATAATTGCTTTTTCAGAAGGATTAGTCATCGGTGAAGCAGTATATCAATTTTTAAATGATACTCATATTGAAATAAAAAATTTTAGAATTGATCCAAAATATCAGAATCGCGATTTAGGACATTTTCTTTTAAAACAAGTTGAACACGAAACAAAAAAAGCAAACATGCATCTTGATGTTTCAGTAGATAATTTTGAAGGAGTAGAATTTTTTATTCTTAATGGATTTAAAATTATAAAAAAAGAAAATCTTTATTCTCCAAACAATCCAGAATATCTTATGAAACGAGTTTTACAATAAATCTTTAAGAAATCTATTAGTAAATTTTATAAGCAATCAATATCTGTTTTTTCTATCAACCTTTAATTAGATTTAATAAAAAACAGTTTGATGTTAATCAGTCTTGAACCAAATTCAAGAAAGTTTGAAAGAAACTGTTAGGTGTTAATCAGTCTTGAACCAAATTCAAGGGAAAGTTGATAAGAAAACCG
>CAYPDP010000029.1:0-6363 GCA_964409555.1 Candidatus Woesearchaeota archaeon
TTTTAATGTTCTTCACTTTCTTCTATGAAAGGGACAAATAGAAATCCAGGAATTTCTTTTATTTTTTCAAGTTTTCCATTTATTTTTTTATATGAGATTAAAGATTGTTCATACCTTCCACCTACTGGAGCAACAATTATTCCCTTTTCTTTTAATTGGTTTATTAATTTCTCAGGTATTTTCATACAAGATGCACTGATGATAATTTTATCAAAAGGAGCTTTATCAGGGAGACCATAAAAACCATTTTTATGATAAACTTTAATATTATTATAATCATTAACTTTTGTAATATTTCTTTTTGATTTTTCAAATAATTCTTTTATTAATTCAATTCCAAAAACAAAATTATTTTTCCCAATTATTTCTGAAATTAAAGTCAAAACATATCCACTCCCAGAACCAATTTCTAATATTTTCCTTTCTTTTTTATATTTAATTTTGTCTAATTCTAATAAAGATAACATTAATCCTATTACATATGGCTGTGAAATAGTTTGCCCTTTTCCAATTGGAAGAGATGTATCATCATAAGAATATTCTTTCATTTCTTCAGGGATAAAATCTTCTCGATGTACTTCTGAAAATGCTTCAACTATTTTTTTTGAAAAACCTTGTTGTTTTAAACTTTCTAAAAAAGATTCTTTTTTATTCATATTATTTTATATTTTCTTAATTTAAATATTTTCATATTTTATAATTAGATTGATTTTAATTATTAAGTAGTTACAAATAGAAAGATTTATAAATCAAATTTGAGGAATATTAATATGACAAAAAAAGATAATTTAAATTTAGTACAAAAGGAAGATCAAAATTTAGCAAAAAAATATGGTTTAACTCTTGTACAGACTTCAGGTGGAATGGGAACTAGATTAAGACCTCTTAATCTAGATTCACCAACATCTATGATGCCAAAAGGATTAGTGAGAGTTATGGGATTACCTATAGCAGAATCACAAATAAGACAAATTCAGAAATCAGGAATAAAAGAGGTATTTGTAATAACCCAGTATTTAGAAAATAGAGTACAACTATCAAATAGATTTGGAGGTGGAAAGAGATTAGATATTGGAATAAGTTATTCTGATCCTTCGGATGATGGATTAAATATTGGAAGTGGAGATGCAATTCTTAGAAATATTGAGAAAAAAGGATTAAAAGGAACAAGTATAGTTCTTTCAAATGATAATCTTTATGAATTTGATTTAGAAGGAGTATTAAGAAAGCATAAAGATTCAGGAGCAATTGTTTCAGTTATGGATGTTTCAGTAAATCCCAGAACAACCATAAAAACTTATGGTTTGATTAAGTCTGATTTAAAGAATAAAATACTTGGATTATATGAAAAACCAGAAAATGAAGAACAAGTTATGAAAATGTTAGGTTTAAGGAATTCTTCTGAATTAGATTCTATTAGGGATGTTTCTATAAATACGGCAGGTTATATTGTGGATAATGATGCTCTTAGGAAGATAATAAATGATTCATGGGTCGTTAATGGGAGAAAAAAAAGATTCATAATTGATAAAAATGGAAAAAAGAAATTAGTTCCTTTTGATATGGCTGGGGATTTAATTAAAGGTTTAATAAAACATGATTATCCTATTTATAAGATTGGAATTGATGCATGGGGTGATTTAGGAGAAACAGATTTTTTTTTAGATACATTTAAGGATGCATTAGGGGGGAAATTCCCTTCTATTTTAAGAGTTTTAGAAAGTCAAGGATATGAGCATGATTTAAGTAATAATATATGGATTCATCAAGATAGTTTGAAAAGAAAAGGGAAATATGGGAAAACACTTGAAAGACGTATAACTTCAGGAGATGTTCAAATTGGTAGAAATGTATTTATTGGAAGAGATTCAGATATTGAGAATGAAACAAGAATAAGATTTTCAAATATTGAGAAAAATTCAAAGATTTGTGAAGGAGTAGAATTAGAAGGGGCTTATTTATCTCCTTATTGTGAAGTTGAATCCTATGCAACTTTAAAAAATTGCGGTTTAGGATTACATGTTTATGTTGATTCTTCAGAAAAAGATTCAACATATATTAATGGAGGATCAATAATTGGACCTCAAATAAGTATTCCTAAAGGAACAAGATTGGCCCAGGTTAAAGTTTTTCCAGGATATGAATTTCAAAAAGAAGGTGAAACACTTAGTAAAGTTATACTAAAGCCAACTAAAGAAGAAGTAATGAATATAGTAAAAAGATATAGTTAAATTTTCATACTAATAATTTTACTCACACCATCATGCATACTTACTCCATAAAGACTTGATGCACTTGAGATTACATGGTCATTATGGGTTATTATAATATATTGGCCTTTTTTCATATATTTCTTTAATAATTCAGATATTTTTTCAGCATTTCTTTTATCCAATGCAGCATCTATTTCATCTAAAACATAAAAACAATATGGCTTTAATTCCTGTATAGCAAATATTAAAGATAAGGCAACCATAGTTTGCTCACCCCCAGATAAAGAATTAATATCAAAGTATTTTCCATGACCTGTTTTCAAAATTATCTGAACCCCTGAACCTGGTTCAAAAGGATTTTTTTTATTTTCTAATTCTAAAAAAACCTGACCTTTTGAACTTATTTGAGAAAAATTTTCAGAAAAAATATCATTTAATTCATGAAGTGTTTTAAGAAATGTTTTTTTCTTTTTAATATCAATTTCATGAATTATTCTCATGATACCTTCTTTTTCTTTGCTTATAATTTCTATTTTATTTTTTATCTCATCATATTCTTTTTTTATCTCATCATATACTTCTAATGATCTTAAATTTACACTTCCTATTTTTGAAAGTATTTCTTGAGTCTTTTCAACTTTTTGAACAAGAGATTCTCTGTTTGTTTTTATAACTTCGATTCCATTAAAGTTTAACATTTCAATTTCCAAATTTTCAACTTCTGCATCAATTCTTGCCTTCTCAATTTTAAAATTATTCATTTCTTGTTCAGTATTATGAAAATTATTTTGTTTTATTAATAATTCACTTTCTAATTCTTTAGTTTTTTTATGGAAATCGTCTCTTTTTGAAATCAATTTTTTAGATTTTATGCTTAATTCTTCTTCCTGTTTCTTTTTTTCTTCGAGTATTTTTTCTTTTCCTTTTAAATTATTTTTTAAATTTAAGAGTTCTTCATTGAAATCTTCATTATTTCTTAACAATTGTTTTAAAGAAATTTTTGATCTTTCAATATCTCTTTGTTTAAAGGATATATCTGAACTGACATTTTCTATATTTCTCGAGGATAATTCTTGGACTTCAATTTTAAGAGTCTCATATTTGTATTCAATATCTGAATTTTCATCGAAATTTTTTTCAAGAGTTTTTATTTTTTTTTCTAAAATTAAGAGTTCTTCTTTTGAATCTTTAATTTTATCATTTAAATTTTTAATTTGATATTTTTTTTCATTTATACCTGAAATTTTAGTTAAGTCTGATTCCCTTTTTGATATTTCTTTGCTTAAGTATTCAATATCCAATTTTAGAGTATCTCTTTTTTTGTAAATTTCAATTAATCCTTTATCTGCTAATTCTATTTCTTTTTCCAAGGAATTTATTTTTGATATGCTTTCTTGATCAATAGAATTAATATATTCTTGGGTTATTTTAGTTTTACATAAAGGGCAAATATCTATTTCAGAAATATCTTTTTTTATCTTATTCTGATTTTTTATTTCATATTCTGCATTAGAAGATATTTTTTCAAATTTTATTTCTTCTCGGGTGAGATTTTCAAGATGTTCTCTTTTTTCTGTTAAAGTTGTTTTAAGTTCTTTAAGTTTGTTAATATCACTTCTTTTATCAAAAAGTTCTCTCGATAATGTTTCAATTTGTCTTAAAAGAAATTCTGATTCATTTGTATAATTCATAAGAATATTTTTCTTGTCTTGAATTCTTTCTTTTAGAGATTTTAATTCAGATTTTGTAATATAAAATTTTTTTCTTTCTTCCTCTAATTTTTCAAGTTCCTGTTTTCTCATTTCAAGTTCTTGTTTTGTTTTTTTCTCTTGTCCTTTTGGAGATTCTTTTTCAAGTTCTTTAATTGAGATATTATTCTTTTCTATATTATCTTCAATATCTAATTTCTCTTTAGATATTTCTAATATTTTTTTTTCATAATTTTCAATTCTTACATTAATTCCCATAATTTCTGCACGGAAATCTGATATTTCTCTGTTAAGTCTTTCCTGATCAAGACCAGTGGATTTTTGTATGGTTGAATTTATTAAAGAAATTTCTGATTCTGAATTTTCTATATTTGATTTTATATCTAATATTAATTTCTTTATTTTTCCTATATCTTTTATTTTTCTTTCTATATCTTCTTTTATTTTCTTTTCTTCTTTATTTTTCTTTATCAAATCAAAATTAATTATACTTGCTTTGAATATTTTAAGATTTTTTTCAAGTTTTTTATATTTTAAAGCTTGTTCTCTTTCTTTTTCTAAATTATTTAAATAAGAAGTTCTTTCTCTTAATATAGAAGATATTTCTTTAATTTTATTTTCTGTTTTTTCAAGTTCTTTTAATGATTTTTCTTTTTTAGATTCATATATTGATATTCCTGAAACTTCTTCAATGACTTTTCTTCGTTCTTCTGTATGCATTTTTACAAAATTTTGTATTTCTCCTTGCAAGACTATATTAAATCCATTAGGATCTATTCCTGCCTGAGCTAAAAGAAATAAAATTTCTTGTCTTGTGTTGACTTTATCATTTATTTTATAAATACTTTGACCGTTTTTTCTAACAATTCTTTTTATTGAAACCTCTTCTGAGTCTATTGTAAATGTTTTATCAGAATTATCAAAAACTATTTCGACCATTGCTTCTTTTGAAGGGATTGCAATTTTTGTTCCTAAAAAAATAAGTTTTGTCGCTTTTGTAGCTCTCATAGATTTGATACTTAAACGACCCAAAACAAAACAAATAGCATCAGAAATATTTGATTTTCCAGAACCATTAGGACCTAATATCACATTTATTTCTCTATCAAAAGGTAATTCTGTTTTCTTTGGAAAACTTTTAAATCCGTACATCACCAGTTTTTTTATATGAGACATATATTTTAAAAAGAAAAGAGATTTTTAAAGATTGTTAAGAATATTTTAATAAATTTTATTGTTTTCTAGGTTAAATTTAAAAACTTAAAAATATTAATTTAAATATGAATAAAAAAAATTTAATAATTTTAATTGTAATAGGAATTATTGTTTTAGGATTGATTGTAGGTTATCTTATATTCTCTAAAAATATTTTTTCAAAAAATAAAAAATTAAAGATTTGCCCTGACCAATGGTATGATAATAAAATGCCTACAACTGTTGGAAATAAAAATTCTAATTCACAATATTTTGTATTGGATGGTAAAAGAAGAGAATTATCTGAATTTAATTTAAATTGGATAAAAAATAATTGTGATGTAAATAAACCATCACCAGTTTATTAAATTAATTTAAAAAATATTTTTAAAACGTTAATTTTTTTTGTTCTAATTTAGAACAAGCTTTTCTCCAAGTAATCCATGTTTTTCTAAAAATTCCTTTTTTCTCATATTTTTGAGCATATTTTTCTAGGAATTTGCAAGTTAATGAATCTGAAGTATAACCAGAACCGATTTCATCCCCATATTCTTTCTTGAGTTTGCTCATTTCTTTTTCTCTTTCACTCTTAGCTAAAATTGATGCAGCAGATACTGCAATATGGTTTTTATCTGCTTTATGCTCGCATGAAATTTCAAGATTTGAAAGATTTTCAATTTTTGTTTTTAAAAAATCACTCCATTTAACTATGCTCGGAGAAGGACAATCAACAACAACTTTTATTTTTTTTGAGGTATTAATATTTTTGGGTTGATTTATTTTATTTATTATTTCTGCAATTTTTATGGCTTCAAGTTCATTTAATTTAGTTCCTTTTTTATTGCAACCATCTATTTCTTCAGGAAAAGATAATTCTATTTTAAATATTTCTGCTCTTTCATGTATTTTTTCAACTAAAAATTCTCTTCTTTTTTGAGTTAATTGTTTGCTATCTTTAACTCCTAATGTTCTAAGTTCTTCTTCAATTTTTTTATCAATAAGACATCCAGCAAGAACCATTGGACCAATTACTGGCCCTCTTCCTGCATCATCAATACCTAAAATCAACTCTTTCATACATAGGAAAATTTCACAAGCTTTATAAATTTACTTTATCTCGAATTTCTATAGCGAGGTGGAGCAGTCTGGAGTGCTCGCGAGGCCCATAACCTCGAGGTCGCGTGGTTCAAATCCCGCCCTCGCTATTAAATTCAAGGGATTTTTCAAATACTTCAATCTCAAAAGAG
>CAYPDP010000030.1:0-5784 GCA_964409555.1 Candidatus Woesearchaeota archaeon
CAAAAGATTTATCTTTTGAAACTTTTCCAGAAATTTCATTGTTTAAATCAAGAGAAACTCTGCCAGTTGTTCCTTGACTTAACATTCCTAAGAAGAAATTTGAAATTACTTTTGCTACAGGAGAAGTTTTAGTTTCTTCTTTTTTCTTTTCTTTCTTAAATTCTTTAGGAGTTTCTTTTTTTATCTCTTTAGAAACTTCTATTTTTTTATCATTAGAATCTTTTTTTGTTTCTTCTTTAATCTCTTTTTTCTTTTCGGTTTTAATTTCTTCTTTATTTACTTTATCTTTTTCTTTAGTTTCTTTCTTTGTTTTAATTTCTTTAGAAGTTTCTTCTTTTACTTTTTCTTTAGAAACTTCTTTCTCAGAACTTTTAGTTTTTACTTCTTCAATTTTATCTGATTTAGAATCATTAGATTTAGTCTTTTTTTCAACAGTTTTATTCTTAGATTCTTTTTTCTTACTAATTGTCTCATTAGTTTTTATTTCTTTTTTATTATCTTCTGATTTATTTTCCAAAACAATTACTTTTTTTTCTGAACTTCCAGAACTTCCTCCTGATTTAACTGAAGAATTTTCTTTTTTATCATAAACATCTAAAACAAAAGATATTTCAGGATTTAATTCACTATTTGAAATACCATAACCTTCTCCCTCTCCAGAAATATTTTTTCCATTAATATTAAATTCATTATTAATTGTTTTTTCAGGAACTAAATCACTTAATAAATAATCATAAGATTTATTTCCAAAGCTGATTAAAACTTTTGTTGATGCAGGAATAAATTCTCCTTTATCCAAAACAAGACTCATGATTCCATTTATCTTATCACCATCAGAATAAGAATTAGAAATTGAGAGTGTTGCATTACCAGTTAAGCTTAAATTAAAAATAAAAAGTGTAAGTAAAATAAATATTAAAGCGATTATTCCAAAGAAAAGATACTTTTTTGAATTGTTAGAATTAAGAAGATTTTTCTTTTTAGAACCAATATATTCTGATACAACTTTTCCATTTACTCTACGACTATGATAGATATAAGGACCATAAGTTTTCCCATTTTTCTTTATATATTTTTTATAAACCATTTCCCACCATATTTTTATGTAAGTAACTTAAAATAATTTAATAATAACTTACTAGATAGATGAAAAAATGGTATTTAAAGATTTAGTAAATATATTTGATAAAATTTATCTTATTTTTAAGAATAAAATTTTACTTACATAAAAAATTTTTAAATATTAAAAGAAAAAGAAATTATCCTAGGATTTGTTTCATCCTTTTTTGCATCTCAGATTCTAATTCAAATTTCTTTTTTTTCAATTCATCATTATGTTTTTGAATTTTCATTTTCAATTTTAATTCAAATTCATTTAATAATTTTTGTCTAATATCTTTTTCTTTTTTTGTTAATTGATTTTCAAGTTTTTTATGAAATTCTTCAGAAAATTTATTCTTCATCCTCTCTTTATCCAATTCTTTTTGTTCTATGAGAGATTTTTTTAACATCTCAATAGATTTTTTTTGTCTTAATTCATTTTCTTTTAAATAATCCTCTTTATTTTTTATTCTTTCTTTTTCTTTTTCCTCATATTTAGCTTCTTCCATTATTTTCTTATCAAATTCTTCCCTTATTTCATTAATTCTCCTTAAAAATTCTTTCCTCATACTATTTTTTAATCTTTGTTTTTCTTGTATTAATTTTTCCTTAGCATTTTTTCTTAATTCTTCTAAATACTTTTTACTTACCTTATCTTTTTCTAAATCTAATTTCTTTTTTAATTCTGAATCAAATTCTTCAGAAACTTTTTGTTTAAGAGTTTTTCTAACTTTATCTATATATTTTTTATCAAATTCTTTTTTTAACAAACTTTTAAATTCTTTTTCTTTAACAAAATATTTTCTATTTAATTTTTCTTTCTTAGAATTATACTTTTTATATAATAAATTCTCTTTAGAAGAATACTCTTTATCCAACAATTGTCTATTAAAAGCATAAATTTTTTCTAATTTAATATTCTCTTCATCTAATTTATCCTTTAATTTAACATTAAACTTTCCAGAAACTTCTTTTTTGAGAGATTCTTTAACCTTACACTCATATTTTTTATTAAATTCCTGTTTTAATTTTTTCTTTTTTATATTAAATTCTTTTACTAAAGATAATTTTTTTTTCTTTAAATCAGATTCTTTTTTTAATTCTATTTTTATTTTATCCGAATAATCTTTACTAAATTCTTTTTCTTTTTTAGAAATAACTTTAATTTTATTTTTATATTTATTTTCAAATTTTTCTACTAACTTTTTCTTTTCTTCATTAAAATTCTTTATCAAAGTTAAATGTTTATCTCTAAAAATATCCTCTCTTTTTTTAAGATCTTTTTTTAAAATATCATGTGTCTCTTTTTCTCTTGCTCTAATTCTTTCAGAAAGAGAAGCTTTTGTTTCTTTCAAAAACTCATCGAAATTACTTTCAACAATCAAATCAACTCCTGAATCAATTTTTACTTTCTTTTTTTCAGCACTATCTTCAATCTTTTTTCCTAATTTTTTAATCTCTTTTTTTATCTCAGGAACTTTATTTTTTAATTCTTGTATATCTTTTTGAATTTGTTTTCCTTTATTTAAACGTTTTTTTGGACTATACTTTTTTTGAATCTTTAATTTTAAAGATTTAATCTTCTTTTCAACAAAAGGTATCTCTGAAACACTTTTTAATCTCAACCTTATCTCTCTATCTTCTCTAAAGAACCCTCTTGTATCTAAAAAATTTAATTCTTTTTCTAGCTCCTTAAGTCTTTGAACTCCAAATCCAAATGTCTCAAAATCTTTTCTACTAATTTGTTCTTTAGAATTTTTCACATTTTCTTTAAAAATATTTTTTTTATTTTTTCGTATCATCTTTTATAATATCTAATAGTATTTTTATTTTTTATATCTTTTCACTTTTAAAAAAGAACTATCATAACCTTGTTTTTTCCAATTCTCTAGTTGATTCTTCATCTCTTTCTTGGTATCAATCATTTTATAACCTTGTTTTTTCCATAAATCCATTTTTTTATTCATCTCATTTTTCTTATTTTGTTTACTTAATTTTTTCACTTCCCTTCTTTGTCTCTTTTGTTTAACTTTAATATTCTTAATTATAGTTCTTCTAACATTAAACAACTCTCTAATCTTCTTTCTTCTCTCAAAACTATTCTTTAAATCTTCAATCTGTTTTTTTGAATTATTAATTAATTCTAGATTTTTATACAATTCTTCTTGCTGTTGTTTTTTAAGTTGAATTAATACTTCTTCCTTTGTTTTTATAAAATAAAAAAATAAAGCTAAAATACCCAAAATAAAAAATATTATTAAAATAAGAAAAAACTTAAATTCTCCTGAAAAAACTCCTTTTTCTTTTTTAACTACTTCAAACAAATAACCAGCCATACTCTTAGAATCTTTATAGTCTATAGAAGTTACAAACAAATAATTTCCATAATTCAAATTTTTAGGAAGATTAATTATTTTAGACATACTAATACTTTCTTTAATAACCAAATTTTCCTCTTCAGAAAATATAGATTCTCCTTCTAAATTCTCAATAGAATATTTAACTTTAACATTATGTAAAGATATATCTTGTAAATTAAATATTTTTATTTCAATACCTAATTTACTTCCAGGATTCACTTTATCATATTTTGGAATACTATTTTGAATAATTGCAAAAAAAGGATTTTTATCCTCAATACCAATTATAATTGGAATTTTTTTTTCAGATTTAATACTTTTAATTATTAACTGTCCAGAATAAATTTTTACCTCGTTTTTAATATCTTTTAAAAAAATTTTTACTTTTTTAGATTGTTCAAAACCAAGTTTAAAATTATTATCCAAAAGAAAAGCTATGTTTTCTAAATTATTAAGATAAATTTTAAAATCTTGAGAACTTTTTTCATTATTAGTTATTTTTATATTATTTACTAATTCTCCTCCCAGAGGAAGATTTATCTTCAATAGAATAGTATCAACAGAAAAACTTTCTTTATTAGAATAATAACTACTAGTTACAAAAAAAATTATTGAAATGGATACAATAATTCCTATTACTATCAAAATTCTCTTTTCATTTAGCATTTCACCAATTTTATTAAATTCTATTTAAGATATAAATGTGTTACTATTCTTTTATATCTTTTGATTATTACTATCATAGCTAAAAATACAAAAATAACAATCAAAGATAAGATAAGCATTATTATTTTTTTTGTATCTATCTTAAATCTGTCTTTTACCTTAAATTGTGAACTTGCTACAGCTACCCCTTTAGGATAAATTAATTCAAGACCCAAAATATAATTTCCTGGTTCAAGTTCACGAGTATAAAATTCTTTATTAAAAGACTTTTGATCATAAACAGCAATTGTCTCAGATTCTACAAAATAAACTTTACCTTCAAAATCTTTTATAATATAATTAAGAGTTACATCCATTTTTTCTTTAATACCCATTTGTAATAAATCTATTTGAGCATTTAAATCTCCCCCCCTGAGTATTACTTTTTTGCTTAAAGGAATTGAAACAATTGCATCAAATAAACTTTTTTCTGTCTTTACATTTAATGTTAAAAGTATATTTTTTATTGTATCTCCAGAACTAACAATAATTTTACCAGTATAAATTCCAACATTTTCAGGAGAAGTAATCTTAAACTTCAAACTTTTTGTCTCTCCTGGAAGAATAATTATACTACCTTCATCAAAAGAAATTATATCATTCAAAGTTTCCACTTTAATTTCAAAAGTTTTATTTATTAATTCATTATTAGTAATTGATATTTTATCATACTTAACTTTATTCAGCACCATTGTCTCTTCATAAAATTCACTACTCAGACTAAACTTCACTTTCTTAGATATAAATGGAATAATAATTCCTCCACCTCCTGAACTTCCTCCTCCCGAACCTCCACCCCCTGTTGAAATTGGAGAACTAGTATCAATTGTAAAATCAACTAATTCTGTATAATTTCTATTTCCAAGAGAATCATTACAATAAAAATTTACAACATGTGACCCACCAGATAAAGAAGTTGAATTAAAAAATGTCAAGTTATCAAAACTATTCATAGTAATATTTGTTATACCTGAATCTAAACTATATTCACAATAACCTAATTCATTAAGAGTTAAATTAAAAATAACCGAACTTATTGATAAAGATGTTGATGGAGAAGTTATATTTAAATTTGGAGAAGTTATATCAACTAAGAAACTATAATTACTATCTGAAAAACCACAATTATAATTATTATCACAAACATAATAATTCCAACTAAAATTACCACCATAAGGAAGAACAATTGAAACATTAGTTAAATTAGTCAATCCTGAAATCACCTGAGTCTCAGTTGAATTAATCAAACTATTTGAAGAATTCCAAATATAAGGTGTTGCATTTTTTAAATTTAAAGCATCAGTAAAATTTGATAGAAAATTAATTGTTAAATTTGAAAAATTACTTGTATTTACTGGAGAAATTAAATTAACTATTGGAGGAGTTAAATCAGTATTAATAGTATAACTTCTCAATCCAGAAGTATTATAATTTGTTGAAGTTCCATTACCCCAAGAACCCCAGTAATAATTCCAAGTTCCAGAAGTTGTAAAATTAACCGAAACATTATAAACATTGGAAGTTAAATTTGTTGCAGTATAATTTGTTCCATTAATTTCTAAAAACACTGTTCCATTAGTTGAAGTTATTGTTGTATTAAATAAAGCAATTCCAGTAT
>CAYPDP010000031.1:0-5267 GCA_964409555.1 Candidatus Woesearchaeota archaeon
TTTTTATTTTTTTATTTTTTTTACAAAATAGCGTTAGCTACGTTTATTTTTTATTCTCTAATAGTATAATTTATATAGGATAATTTCCTGAGATAAATATTATAATTTAAAATGATTATTAATAAATAAAAGTGAAAAATGAATAAAAAATTAATTATAATAATATTAATAATATCTATTTTAGTACTTTTCCTAACAATTATTTTTTTTACTTACAATTTATATAAATCAAAATCTAAGTTAGTGCAAGAAAATAAAAATAAAATATTTCTTAAACAAACTCAGGAAGATACAACTTTAATGAATAATGCAATTCAATCTCTTAATGCAGATGAATGTGCAAAAATAACAACTCAATCAGAATTCATTTCAAGAGATTCATGTTATAATTATCTTGCACAAGAAACAAATCAAAAATCATTGTGTGATAAAATAAATCAAGAAAAATTAAAAGAAAATTGCTATGAAAATATTAGATAAATTGGTTAAGAAAAAAATAACATTGATAATTATCTTATTAATAGTAGTCTTAATTACAGTAGTTTCATTTGTTCAGCCAAAATCTTCTCAAGAAATAAATAATTTTATTACAGTAGATGCTTCTCAAAACCTTGGAGAAATGCCTTTTGTATTTAGAAGTGGAATTTGGATTCAAGAGACTGAGGGATATGATTATATTATACAGAAATTTTTTAATGAAAATACTGTTGGCAAAGTGCAAATGGAAATAGGTAAGGGATTAGTTAGTTCAAATAGTTTTGAAGAATATAAAAAAAATCTGGCAGAAAAATTTGCAGAAGGAACTATTTATAAAAAAGCAATTGAAGAAATAAAAAATTCAGATCAGACATTAATTATTGGGCAATGGCCAGGTAAAATGCCTGGTTGGCTCTCAGCAGGTGTTGGTAAAGTAAAAGGATTAAATGAGTATGGTTCAGGATGGTATATTCCTGCAATTAGTCCTCCTAAATGTTTCAAGAAAAAATGTACATCAATAAATGAAATTACTTGTTATGGAGATAAATGTTTAGAAATAACAAATAAACAATTAAATGCAACAGGATATGTTGTTGGATGGGAAGAAGTAGTTGATTATACTTTAAGATATTTTAAAAATGATTTAGGAGTTAATAATTTAGGGTATTATGTTGGACATGAACAAGATGCTTTTTGGGTTGGTTCAGAAGAAGATTTCTATAAAACTTACACCTCAACAGTCAAAGCAGCTAAAAATATTGATAAAAATATTGTTGTTGGAGGAATTGGAAACCAAGGTTGGTCAACTAAACGAGAAAATTGTAATTCTGTATTTTTTACTTCTAATGAAACTATACTTTGTGAAAGCATTAAAGGATGGTCAATAGATAACTGGACAAATCCTATGATAAAAAATTTCATTGAATATTCTAAAAAAAATAATTTACCAATAGATTTTATTAATTGGCATTCTTTTTCAATTGAACCGCATAAATTTAAGCAAGAAGCAGATAAAATGAGAATTTGGTTGAAAGAAAATAATTATTCTCCAGAAGATACAGTATTATATCCTTCAGATTGGGCATATTGGAGCAGTCAATTTGCAAGTTCAAGAGGAAGTAAACAAACTTACCCTTTTGACCAGATAGATACAGAAGAAAATTCTGCTTATTATTTGTCTGCACTTTATTTTATGAATGATGCAGGTATTCAATGGCAAGGTTATGATTTTAATGTATTTGAGACAGGACAAGAACAAAAAGTTGTAAATGAAAGAGGTCAAAATTCTCAATTTATTGGTGATTGGCCTATTTTTACAAGAGGTAAAATAATCAAACCAATTTATAATTCATTTAAAGCTTTATCAATATTAAATGGTAAACAAGAATCTCAAATTTCTGATAGAATTAAAACAACTTTTAATGAAGATGATTTTGTTACTGCTATTTCTTCACAAACAAAAAATAAATCAAAAATAAGAGTTCTTCTTTCAAATTTTATTCCTTCAGGAAATATTTTGGATAATTTAATCTTTGATAAGCTTCAGAATTTATCTAATCCAGAAATACAAATTTGTCTGAAAAAAGAAAATAAAAAGAATAAATTAGATTGTATAAAAAATATTTTAACAACATCTATTGATCCTAAAGTTAAAGAAATTAATCAATTTTATTTAAATGCAATAGAAAAACAAACAATATCTAATAAAATAACACTTCAGTTGAAAAATATTCCTTTTTCAGGAAAGGCAAATTTAACAATTTATACAATTGATAAAGATAATTCTAATTCTTGTAAATATAATAAGAAAACAGAGCCTTCTAATTCAAATACTGAATGTGGAATTAATGGGGCAGTTGATAAAGCAGTAGAAAAAGCAAATAAAGATTCAAAAGAAAAAGCTATGCCTGAAGCAATGAGTTATCTAAAAGAAAAAGGATATTCTGATGAACAAGTAAATCTTATAAAATCACAACTTCTTGGACCTTGTTCAACTCAAGGTGATTTTAGTAAATGTGTTTCTTCAAGACTTGATTTAGTTTGTTCTCAAAGACCAACATTAAATTGTGAAAGTTTAAAACAAGATTTAGTAGACACATATTCTTTTTATAATAAATTTTCTAAGGAATTATCCTATTATGGAACTTATCAAAATACAAATTTAAATGTTGATTCAATTGATGATATAAATAATTGGAAAGAAATTTCATTAGAAGGCTCAAAACAAATAAAAGAAATTAATATAGTTGATAATAAATATTCTGAAGATATAACTTTGCAACCTTATGGTGTTGTTTTGATTGAGGTATTATCTCAAGGAAAAGAAGAATCTGTTTTTAATTGTTCTCAAATTTCTTTAAATATAAATGTGAGCCAAGACAATTATATTTCTGGAGAAACTCTCACAGGAGATATTGAAATAATAAATAATGCAAATAAAAAAGTTCCTTTAGATTTGTCTTTAGGACTTTATAAGAAAACTGATACAGGAAAAGAAGTTCTTTTCTGGCAAAAAATAAAATCAACAGCAATTCCTCTTGGAACAAAAATAATATCTTTAAGTAAAATTTTTAATTTTAATCCAATAATTCCAAATAATAATTTTGTTCTTGGTGATTGGAAGATTAAGTTTAAAGGAAACTTTACTTCAAAAAGTTCAAGTAAAGTTAATTGTAATTTCCAGAGTGAAGATAATTTTTGTATTGGTGATTCTTGTCAAACAGGAATTATTCATGATATTGGAAGAAATAACCATCTTAATCCTATTTCTATTTGGAGTTTTGAAGGTAATGGTTTAGATTCTAATGGAATTAATAATGGTAAATTAATTGGAAAGGTAGATTGTTCTATAAAAGGAAAATATGGAAATGCTTGTTTATTTGATGGGGTTAAGGATTATATAACTGTTCCAAATGGTGCAAGTTTAAATCCTAAAGAGATAACTCTTGCTTCTTGGATTAAACCTTCTGCTGTTAAATACTTTGGAAATATTGTTTCCAAAGGAGCTAATTCTGGTTACAGATACAGGATTAATATTGGAAGAACAATATCCTTCTTTGACAAAGGTGGAGCAAATGAATTAAAAACATTTACTAAAATACCTTTAAATAAATGGACATATGTGGTAGTTACTGGAAGCTCATCAGGACTTAAAATATATTTGAATGGAATTTTAGCTGCAAGTAATTCCATTCCTTACAGTAGTTCAAATACAAATTTTCCTTTTAATATTGGGGCTGAACCAGCATTTAAAGAATATTTCAATGGAAAGATAGACGAATTAATGTTATTTGATAGAAGTTTATCAGATCAAGAAGTTAAAGATTTATACAAAGCAACTAACTGTTTTGACAAAGATGTAGATGGAATGTGTGGGAATGTGGTGCTACCACCACCAGTTTTATATGAACAAGATCCTTTTGGGCTTCATGCTGTTACAAGTAAAATTGATGAAGTAAATAATTTAGGAGTAAGGTGGGTTCGAAAAGCAGGCTTTAAATGGGAAACCGTTGAGCCTAAAAAAGGTATTTACGATTATAGTAAATTAGATGACGTAGTTAAAGTAGTTGCTAAGATGAATAATTCTAATTTGATTATTACTCTTAGAGCAATTAATTCTTGGGGTGGTAAGACTGGTTTGAGCAATCCTGGTTTCTCAGGATTCCCTTCAGATATTGAAGCATGGAAAACTATGTTAGGAAATGTCGTAGAGAGATATGATGGTGATGGTTTTAAAGATATGCCTGGTCTTATAAAACCAATAAAACATTGGCAGATTGAAGGAGAATGGATGTGGATGTGGGAAGATACTAAGGAAAGTTATGTGGATTTTTTGAATATTTCTTATCAGATTATCAAAGCATCTGATAAGAATGCTAAGGTGATTTCATCTGGTTTAACAGCTGTTCATTTGTTTGTTTTAGGAGATGAATTGATACCAAACCAAATTTATACAGAGAATTTTGTTTACCATGGAGATATTGAAGTTCCAAAAAAAGTATATGTTGAAGATCTAGCAAATGCCAAATATAAAAATATTAAATCAAGAGCAGTTTACCTACTGTCAGAAGGAAAAGATTATTTTGATATAATGGATATGCATTCATATACATCAGACTACAGAATTCTTCCTGCTCAGATAAAATGGGTAAAGAATGAAATGAAAAAAAACGGTTATGATAAGCCTATTTGGAGTCTTGAAAATGCAGGGCCTTTCTATGACTTAAACTATCCTTGTTTTGATTGTGTTCAATCTAATGAGGTTGTTAAAAGATATGTTATTTCATTGAAACATGGTATAGATAAATTGTTCTGGAGCTCTCTTGTCAACACAATAGGGTGGTCTAATAATTTTCAGCGTTTAAGCTTGATTGATACGTCAAACCCGTTAAACGTGAAAAAACCGGCGTACTACACTTACAAGATAATGGTTGAAAAACTTAACAATTCTGATTTTAAAAATATAGATAATATAAGTGAATCAGGTGGAACATTTATTTACAAGTTTAACAAACCCCAATCAAGCACTTTTGTCTTGTGGTCAGATATAGGAAATAAAACAATTGATTTATCACCTTATCTTTCAACTCAAAAAGTTAAGGTAACTCATATAGTGACTAATCTTGATGGTAATAACAATCCAGTTTATTCTTCGGATGAGGTTTTACTTGCAAACAGCATTTTAATAACAGACACTCCTATTTTTGTTGAGGCGAATTAAAATTACTTAAAGAAATTTTAATGTTCTTCACTTTCTTCTATGAAAGGGACAAATAGAAATCCAGGAATTT
>CAYPDP010000032.1:0-4799 GCA_964409555.1 Candidatus Woesearchaeota archaeon
CCCGACAAACCTCTTTTATCATAACCTATTTTTCTCATCATAAGATATGGAAAAGATTATTTATAATCCTTACTATATTACTTTAATAATCTAATGCAAAGAATTATAAATATAATTTTTATTAATTTTTTATGAATTTAATGATTATTTTTGGATTAATTGCGGCAACGTTTACAACAATTTCCTTTTTACCTCAAGCAATTAAAACAATAAGAACAAGAAAAACTAAAGATTTATCTTTGGGAACTTATTCAACTTTAACAATTGGAATATTTTTATGGATGATTTATGGTATTTTTCTTTTGAATTGGCCAATAATAATTGCTAATTCAATATCTTTTATTTTTTCAGCAATGATTTTATTTATAAAAATATTAGATAAAGATTAATTATTATATTTAGAAATATATTTTAGAATTAATACACTTATTCTTCCAAAGGTTTTTCTTCAGATACTTCTTGCTCATCAGAAGGATTTACAAGTTCCATAATCTCTCCGTCTTTTGCAATTTCTTTTTCTTCTTCAAGTTCTTTCTTTTTAATCTGTTCTTCATTAATATTTTTTTCAATTACTCTTTTCAATTCTCCTTCTTTTTTTCTAGGGAAAGGTTTTTTTACAGATATTGGAAGAATGTTTGATTCAAGTTCAGTCTCAGCTATTTTCAAAGCATCATATTTTATTTTTTCTAAATCTTCTTTATTAATTTTTATTAAAAGAGGTGCATTCATTGCTATTTGCAAAGCTCTTGCTCCAAGAATTCTCGCCTTTTCATATTTAGAAAAATCTTTAGCATCCATTTTATTTTTTTGTTAATTGTTTTTCAATTTTATTAATTATGTCTTTTTCTGTTTTTTCAATTAAATCTAATATATTATTAAATTTTTCCACACTTAATTCTTTTGAGTTTCCTTTTTGCATTGAAGATATTATTCCTTTAGACATACCTATAGTTACTCTTGTTTCACTTATATCTTCTTCTTCTCTTGTAGGGTCAATAATTAAACTATTTCCCAATTTGTGAGCAGTTATTGATAATGGAATTTCTTTGGATAAGGGAAGACTTTCATTAGTCCATTCACCAAATAATACTTTTTCATTTTCTTCATCGTATTTAGGTATTTTAACATTTTTTAAAGCAGCTATTGCACCAATTCCTGCAGCATCAAGAAGATTTCCGTCGTCATTAATAGAATAAATATCTATAAAAAGAGTCCATACTTTTTCTCCTTTTTTAATACATAATTTTTTAATATCAATAAATTTGCTTTCCCTAATTCCTCTATCAATTATTCTTCCAAGTTCTATTGCCTCGAATTTTGGAGGACCTAATTCAAATCTTGGAGAACTTAAAGGTAATAATTCTGCTGTTACCATTAAATTTCCAGAATCAGGACTATCTGGGTAAGGTGTTGAAACATTCATTTTAACTCCAACCCAAACTTCAGTTTTACCTATTTTTACTCTTGCAGAACCTTCTGCATTTTTTGAAATATTATTTTCTATTATTATCTCTCTAAATTCTCCGGGTTTTCTTCCGTCAAATCTTTTTCCATTTTCTAAATATTCTTTTATTCTTTCTCCAGTCATATCTGATGTTGTTAATACTTTTTCCATTTTAGCCAGTTATATTTTCTCCAGGTTTTTTTAATGCATTTTTTTGAATTTCATAAATTTTTTCACATGCTTTTTTTGCAAGTTCAGTAGCTTCTTTTAATTGTTTTACTGAAATTTTACCATCTAATTGAATATGAGTCATATCTCCTTGGTGTGTAAAAGTTATGGGTATATCTGTTGCTCCTTCACCCTCTTCCCAATCTTCTTCTTTTTTACTAAGGTCAACTACTAATTGTTTGTCTAATTTTCCAATTGAAACACTTGATGCTAAATCATTCATAGGAATTCCTGCATGTGCTAAAGCCATTGCAGCAGCATTAATTCCTGCACATCTTGTTGATGCATCTGCCTGAAGAATATTAATATGAACATCGATTACAGTATTAGGAAATTTATCAATCATAAGTGTAGGTTCAAGGGCCCATTTTGTTATATTACTTATTTCAGTGCTTCTTCTACTTGGTCCAGGTCTTATTCTATCTGTTACAGAAAAACTAAGCATATTATAATTGCATCTTAAAGTTCCTTTTTCAGGATCTTGTTTATGTTGAGGATGCATTTTTTTAGGACCATAAACTGCAGCTATTGCAATTGTATTTCCAAAAGAAAACATTGCACTTCCGTCAGCATTAGGGATAATTCCTACTTTTGCTGCCATTGGTCTAAGTTCATCAATTTTTCTTGAATCTGGTCTTTTAAATTCTTTTGTCATTTTATATTAAATTTATAATTATTGTTTATATTATTTTCCTTTTATTTTGATTTTTCTTTTTCGAACCATTTTTTTACTTCTTCAGTTAATCCTTTCATTGAAGATTTATCACTTATGAAATTAATAGTTTTTTTTGCAAATAATTCGTTTTCTACTTTGTCTCCTTTTATCCAGATTAATCCATTCTGCCCAACTGTTATATTACATCCAGTTTCATCTTTTATTAGTTTTATCATACTTCCTTCTTTTCCAATTACTCTTGGAACTTTGTTAGGATTTATTTTAGCTATGATTCCATCCTCAATTTTTCCAAGACCTCTCGATTTTATAGTTAAATCAACTCCTCTTTTATTTACTCTAAGCACTTTTACAACAGCCATATCTCCAATATCCATAACAGTATCTAAATCATCTTTATGAACAAATCCTGGAATTTCCATTAATGATAAAAATGAATTTTCAGGAGTTCCTATGTCAATAATCCACCCATTAAATGTTAAATTTTCCACTTTTCCTATAACTACATTTCCCCTTCTTGAATTATAAACTCCAGATAAAGGAATAATTTTTATAAGTCTGTCTGATTCTTCTGCAAGCCCATATTTTAATGCAATAATTTTATCTCCTATTTTTTCTGTTCCATCTCCTGGAAGAAGTTCATTATTTGTTGAAATAATTTCTCCAGGAATTACAATTTCTCTTTTGTTTGAATTATTTTCTTTAGTCATTTTTATTCTTTAATATCTTCTGTTATCGCACTTCCATGAGTTACTGAATTTAATTTGTCGTAAAAATCCATAATTATTCCTGCGGGAACATTAATAACAACTTCGAGGCTACCATCAGAAAGCCATTTTTCATCTTCTTTGTATAAATTTATTACTCCATAGGCTTTTCCAGTATGAATTGCCGGAATAGTTACTTTAACTTTTTTTGTTTCAATTTTTATAGGGATAATTTCACTTATTTCTGAAATAATATCATTAATTTGATTTTCTATTGGGACATTTTTTATATTTACATGTGCTTGTTTAAGAGCATTTCCAATTCTCTCAGATGTATGAGGATTATTTGTCTGAGGATTAATAGAATTTAATGTCAAATATTCAATAACCTGTTTGAATTTTTTTTCTTTTTCTTCATTTCTATGTTCTTGTGTTAAAAGAATCTCTCCATTTTTAACTATTTTTTCTGCAATTTCACTAACATCTTCTGTATTAAATGATTCTTTTAAATCTGAAGTTGAAGCTATAAGACCTTTTTTATGGTCAGAAAATATTTTATCAACTTCCATAAAATCTCCAACATTTCCAGAACCTGTTTTTTTAAAATCCAAAGATTTATCTAAATCAACAATAATTTCAAAATGCTTTCCTGCTTGTTTTATTCTCGCTGTTGTTTGTGTCATTTTATTTTTTTAATTTTATTCTAAATAATATGAATTTTCTATTTAAAAATCTTTAATTTTTTCTCCAACAATTTTTTTAATTTTTTCATCTTCTTTTTTAATATAATTAAGTTCAAATCTTTTTATATTGAATTTTTCTCCAGTGACTTCTTTGAGAATATCTAATACAACTTTGACTCCTTTTTTAATTGTTAATTCTTGTTTGTATTTTTCTCTTAATTTTGATTTTATTTTTTCATCATTTTCACCGATAGCATTTGAGTAATATTCAAAATAATTTCCAGTTATATTGCTTGTATAAAGTTCTGGTTTTCCTTTATTAATTCCAGCAGTCATTAGATGAACTCCAAAAGGTCTTGCTCCACCATATTGTGTAAATTGTTGTTTCATATTTGCTATTTCCTTTACAATTAATTCTGGTTCAATTGGGCTGTCGTATGTAATTCTGTGTTGCTGAGAAATTAATTGAGCTTTTTCAATAAGTATTCTTGCATCAGAAACAATTCCTGCAACACTTGCAATAATATGGCTGTCAATTTCATATATTTTATTTGCAGATTCTTCAACTATTAATTTATCTCCAACTCTTTTGTCAGCGAGTATAAAAACTCCGTCAGAACATCTCATTCCAACACTAGCACTTCCTAATCTTACAGCTTTTTCTGCATATTCTACCTGAAGCAAATGTCCTTCTGGAGAAAACATAGTCGCAGTTCGGTCATACCCCATTGTTTGATGCTGAATATCTATGGGCATTTCCATTTATATTTTCCTCCAACTAAATTTGATGCAAAAAATGTTTGATTTTTTTGTTTCCATTTTTATTTTATAAAAGAATTTTATAATATTTAATTTTTTTTATCTCTTTCAGATTTTTGTAGATTATAGCATTTAAAAAGCTTTTGGAGATGTTGGATTTAGATTAGAATAAATTTGATTTGTATAGAAAATTATTGAGAGGTTTTAAAAATAAATATTTCTTTAGTTTTTTATGGATAAAGAAAAAGAAATAATTGAAAATAGTTTAAAGCAAAATGGATAATAAAATAATTCAATTTCTTAAA
>CAYPDP010000033.1:0-4345 GCA_964409555.1 Candidatus Woesearchaeota archaeon
TAAGTTATTAAATCAATTTTTTTATTAGAAATTAATTTTAATTCTCTTTCTAATCTAACTAAATCAAAAAATCCTCTACCTTTTTCAAATTCAACAAGAATATCAACATCACTTTTTTTATTTTCTTCACCTCTTGCATAACTTCCAAAAATTCCTGCTTTTTTTACACCATATTTTTTTAATACAGGAATAATCTTCATTGCAATTTTCTTTATTTCTTTATTTCCTTTTTTTATTTTTTCAATAATTATTTTTGAATTCAATTCTTTCATATTTTTACCTCTTTTATTTAAATTCTCAAAATATTTTAAGAGAATAATCCCTCTAAACCTTTTTTTCCTATAGGTCTAAGTATAATTCCTTCATCTGCTCTTGAAGGAATAATTTCATAATTTCTTTTTATATCTTCACTAAGTCTTGGTTCAATATATCTCTGACTTTCTATAGCATCTTTTCCATGATAAAGTTTTACTGCTTTATCAATAAAATTATTTATTTTGCTTTGAATATTATATCTTTCAATAAATCTTCCAAAATAATCTGGACTTCCATTATTTAAATTATACTCTCGTTTTATCTCCCTCAATTTATCTTTTTCTTGTTTTTTTTCTTCAATATAATCTTTTCTCGCTCCCTCGTTCATCATTCTTAAAGATTTTCCTCCTAAAATTCCCAATCCTGCAATTATTCCTAATGGTCCTGTAAATGGAACTGAAGCAAAGCTAGCCAAACCAAGTAATGTAAGCCTTTTTTGAGTTTTATATTCGTTTTTCATTTTTATTAATTTTTTAAAGTATTTTAACTATTTAAAAGTTACTATTGTTTAGTTACTATTATATTTTATCATTTTATTTTTTTTCAATTTTCTCTAATCCTGTTTCAGTTACCATATCTTTTATGCTAAGAAATCCTTTTGTATTAATATAATTATTTGAACTTCCACAATCTCCTAATGCTTTGCAAAAATTATTTTCTTTTATTTTCCATCCATCTAATATATTTCCATTTTTATCTACACATCCCAAGTCACTTTCACAACTCTTTTTTCCTCCAATAAGACCTTTTTTACAGGTTACTTGACAGGTAGTACTTGCTTGAGAACAAATATCTTGAGCATCATTGCCTCCGGATTTAGTTACAGACCAAAAATCAAACCCTGGGGCATTAGATGGAACACATTTATCTTCAGTCCATTTACAATCTCTTTTGTCTTTGTTTTCACAATCTTTTTTTTCTGCCTGGCTTGTACAATCTTGCCATTTATTTACTCTGCAAGCTGCTGTTTTGAATCCATTTATATCGCTTCCAATACAAGTTTCTTGTCTGAAATCAGCACAAGCCTCTATTGAAACATCTCCATTATAACACACTGCTCTAAAATCTCTACTTCCTGGAAGATTATCAAAACTTCCTTGAGAATTAACACACCAAGTTTCACCATGATCAAAATTTTCTCCTTTGTATTCACAACTTAAATCTTTACAAATATTATCTCCATAATTCACTTTTTCCCCTTTTTCTTTTGTTTTACAAGTGCTTCCTAAAAAATAATCACAACTACCACAACTAGCTGAACCTGAATTACTATCTCCATAACCACAACTTTCTTCTACAGAATAAATTTTTGACCAGTAATTATTATCATCTATTTTTGAAGAGTCATAAATATTTGCAGTATTTCCACAAGTATCTAAAAAATAAATTCTATCATTTTCAGAAGAGCAGGTTGTTCTTTCACTTTTACCACAATTAGTTCCTAATTCATCTGCACTGCATAAAAATCCTTCGTGGAAATTTACACTTTTATTTCCTATGTCTAATTTTTGACATTTAGATTTTGTCGTTAGTTCACATGTTGTTTCAAATTCTTTTTCAAAAACACACGCTCCTTTTACTTCAGATTCTGCAGAGGAAATACATTCTGCTTCACTATTAAATCCTGTGTTAAAATTTGTTTCAAGTCCGTAAACTGCTGAAAGTTTTTTACATCTTGTTTGTGTAACATATGCTGCCTGACTTCCCATTAAACAACAACCTAATTGACATTGAGGAATATCTTCTGATTTTCCTTCATCCCAGACACCACCATTATCTTCGCAACTTTTTTCAGGACTATTTTCTGTGCAAGTTCCCTCGTCAGTATTTATACAAGTTCCTTTTTTACAATAACTTGTAGATTCACAAAAGGTTGGGGAATTTCTGTAATTAGAATCACAATTTGATTTTTCATCATTTTGACACCATGCTCCATAAGTTGTTTTTTCACAGCAACTTGATACTCCCTCATTATTATTAGTGTTGGCAGAAATTAATGTAAATGAACTGTATAATAAACCAATTATAAGAATTGCCATTAAAGATATTATTACATAAATTAATTTTTTATTTTTTGTTAAATCCATTTTAATAACCAGCAGGCCACGCAACACTTCTTGATGCAAAAGTGAATTTATTTCCTTTGTCTCTATTTGTTATAGTATAAATTGTTGAGCCATCTCCTTGTTTGAGTTTTTCAACTTTAATATTATGATAATAGTTCATATAAATTGTTGTTTCTGAATCTCCATATGTTGCTTCATAATTTAATATGCTATTCGCAATATTAACTAATTCATAAAGATTGTTGTTCAAATTTATATTGAATTTTTCGTATTTTTGAGAACCTGCAGAGGAAGACAAATCTAATTCGTTATTAAATTTAACTTTGATTTTTTTTGGAAGAAGTTCAACTTTCATTTCTCCTGCTTTCAAGTTCACATCATATCCTTTTTTTTCATAACTTTTTTTAAGAGAATTAAAACAATTATCTGCTTTATCTTGAATATTATTTTTAATTTCAAATTCAATATGTTTTTTTAACATTGGCTGTTGCATTACACAGGTCTGATAATTTTCATTTGTATAACAAAGATATTCTATTTTTTCGTCTTGGTATAAAATATAATTTTCAGGATTTAAACTTCCACCCTGAGAAGAAATTGTATTAACCGAATCTTGAATATCTTGTTCAAGACATGTTTGCATAAATACATAAGGGTTAACTTCTCCGAAGCCAAGAGTTGTTTGTATCTTTGGATAAAAAATATATATTAATGCCGCAAAAACAACAATTATTATTGCAATTATAATAAAAATACTAACCTGTCCTTTATTTTTCATAAAGATTTTATTAACCCTCTTTTTCATATTTTTCTTAAGATAATTTCATTTAAAAATTCTTTGTCTTTAATATTAATGAAAGATTTTATAATGGAAAGAAAGATAATCTTTATATGATAAAAAATAAAGGAAATTTTATAATAAAATTTGATAAACAAGATAGAGAATATATTGAAAATTTAGATTTGGAAAAATTAAGTGATGGATATAATAAAGCTAAAATGTTTTTTGAATATGAAGGAGATATTTCCCCTATAAGAATTTGTTTATTATATTCTCCAGAAGAATATTTATTTTTTTCAGGATATTTAAAGTATGAAAATTGGATGAGGGCTTGTACTGGATATCATAATACAATTTATATTTTTTCTCCATCTGTTATAGAACAATACACGATTCATAAAAAAGAAGATATGTTAAAAGTATTAATTCATGAAATAACTCATCTTTTTTATGGTTATATTTAACAAGAATTCTTTAGACTTTTCAATTATTGCATTATTACCTAAAAGATATTCTCCAGTTAGGATTGGTTCAGTATATTCTGGATCAAAATTATTTAATCTGAAGAAGAAATTATTCTGTTCAGTTTGGAATAAATCAAATTTACTATTAATAATATTTTTAGGGACATTTTTATCTTTAAATATTAGAAATAAATCAATATCTTTATCTTTATTTCTTGATCCATAAACTATTCCTAATATTGGAAATATTGAGTTCTGGTTCAATTTTAATACTTCTTCAATACAGAAAGTTCTTTGTATCATAAATTCTCCAACATTTCAAACTTTAAAAACCCTCTCATTCTGTCCCTACTACATAATTACTAAAACAATAAAATTTATAAACCCTGATTATTATAATAATTTATAAAAAATGAAAAAATCATTAAAATCAAAACTCGAAGCAGGACTTTTAGTAGGAGCTTTAGGATTAGGGGCAGTTTCTTTGAGTGGATGTGCAGGACCACAAATAAGAACAGAACCAATTTCAAACCCTTACGGAAATGTTAAACTCACTGAATTAGGAAAACAATATGGGGTTGATATGTTTAGTTATGCTGGAAAATTTTCTTGGAAATCGGCAGGTTGGCATCCAGAAAAAGTATATACTGCGAAAGGAAAAAAGGTTTTTTATCCTGGAGAAACAGTTTATTTTAATATACCTAACTTTTCTCAATTAA
>CAYPDP010000034.1:0-4320 GCA_964409555.1 Candidatus Woesearchaeota archaeon
AAGAATCATAATCAAAGCCGTAACAACGCCCGACAAACCTCTTTTATCATAACCTCTTTTCATATTAAATAAAGATAATTAATGTTTATAAAAATAACTAATCTTTTTCCAATCTTTTAACAAAATCATTTATAAATTTAGAATGTTCCCCAGAATGTTTAAGTTCTTTTACAGTATATAAATCAACACCATTAAAATTATGTTTTTCAGCTCTTATCTCAGAAAATAATTTATCTTTTATTTTTTCATCTAATAAAATTTCTTTTTTACCTATAGCAATATCTGCAATTTTTTTTGCTTTTATTATTAATGTTCCTAAACTCATAAATTTCAAAACATTAGAAGATTCTTTTTTTGCAATAATTGAACCATAATTTAAAGAAATTCCATATTCAATTTGTTGTTTAAAAAGTCTATTATGCTTTCTTAATATTTCTTCAATTTTTTGTGCAATCTCAAAAGAATATTTTTCGTTCTTAAAAGTTTTTGTTATTATAGGAGCAAAAATAAAAAACAAATTGTCCTGACTTTCATAAACAAATCCTTTTTGTTCTTCTGCCTTTTGAATTATTTTATTTAATGTTTCTCTTACAACTTCTTGTTCTTTTGAAGAAATATTTGTTATATTTTTTGCCTTTAAACAAATAAGACTCACATCTTGTTTATCTCCTTTTAAAGATAAAGAAAGTTCAGCTATATTTTTATAATTTAAAGGAGATTTTTTATTTATTGTCTCAACTTTATTTGAATTTAAATTTTTTCTTTTCTTTTTTTTACGATGAATATATCCTATAAAACTTCTTTTATAGCCTTTTTTTAAAACCATAAAAAATACAAATCCCAAAATACCAATCATAAAAAACCAAACAAAAGGACGACTCACTATATCTAAAGTTCTTGAAGATTTTTTTACAGCAATTACATTCCCAGTTAAACTTGCCATTCCAAGTACTTTACTTTCACCATTAGCCAAAATCTCAACTTGATATTCTCCTTCTGGTGCACTCAAAGAAAATTTCTTAGTCTTATCTACATCCAAAGTTATATTTATACTCAAAGTATCATTTCCTATTTTTATCAATAAAGTTTTATTATAAGGGATATTTCCTATGTTAGATATTATTAAAGTTTTATTTATTAATTCAGCTTTTATATCTTCTTTCTCATTTATTTTAAAATTAGTCTCCCCGATTATTTTATTAGATATTGCATAAATACTCCATTCTTTTGGGGGAACATTATATTCTACAAAATATTCTAAAAATCTATCTGTTGAAATTTCCTCTTGTTTCAAAATTTTATCTTCATTATCTTTCACACTTATAACAACTTTAGAATCTATTTTTTCTCCTGTCTGATCATGAAGAATTGCTTTAACTTTAAAATTCTCATCTGGATTTACGCTTAATTCAGAGTTTTCAAAAACTATTTCTAAACTTGTTGGAACCTGAAGAATTGAAATACCATAATCTATTGAACCTTGATTTGTAATCTCCCCATTTTGATTCTCATTATTTCCGGAAGATAATTCTTTTTCATAAACTTTCACATTAACTAAATATTCTCCTGCCTTTGCATCTTTTGGAAAAGAAAAATTAACAAAAAAATAGCCCTTTGTTACAGTATCAACAATTTGTATATTCTCATTTAAATCTTCATTAATAATATTTATTTCTACATAACCTTCAACATTTTCTTTATTTTCTTTTACAGCATTTCCTTCAATAATAATATCTTCTCCAGGATAAAATTCTTTTTTTTCAGAATTTACTTGAACCGAAATTTTATCTGATATTTCAAACTCATCAGTTAAAATAAATTTATCACCCAATAAAGCTTTTATTTTACATATTCCTGTTGATTTTCCTATTCTATCTCTTTGTAAAATTATTAAAGGATTTATTCCCTGTTCTTCTCCAGATTTTAATTGAATATCTGATTTATAAACTTCAGTTTCAGCATTATTACAAATTAAATTCATAGTAAAAGTTCCCTGAATATCTGAAAGAGTTTTTAATTTGACAGGTATTTTCATCACATCTCCTAAATTGTAAAGACTTTTTGGTTGTTGACTTATTATTATATCTGCAGATATTCCTGAAATTAAAAATATAAAAAGAAATACAAAGACTATTGAAAAAATTATCTTCCTCATTTTATACTTAAATAATTACAAAATTATATTTATAAACTTTCTCGTGAACTTTTATTAGTTATAAAAATTCTGTAAGATTTAAAAATGTAATTATACTTAATTTATTATGAAAAAAAGAGAATCAAAAACAACAAATATTACTCCTTGGGAAGTTGAAGGAAAAATAAATTATAATAAAATCATTAAAGATTTTGGGATTTCGAGAATAGATGAAAGATTATTAAAAAAAATAGAGGAAAATACAGGTAAATTACATTTTATGTTAAAAAGAAATTTATTTTTTGCACATAGAGATTTAAATTGGCTTATTGATGAATATGAAAAAGGAAATAAATTTTTCTTATATACTGGAAGAGGTCCTTCAGGGCCAATACATCTGGGACATCTTGGAACTTGGATATTTACAAAATGGTTACAGGATAAATTTGATGTAGAATTATGGTTTCAATTTACTGATGATGAAAAATTTTTATTTAATAATAAATCTTATGAAGAAATTCAAAAATGGACTCATGAAAATATGTTAGATGTAATTGCATTGGGATTTAATCCAAAAAAAACACATTTTATTATTGATACAAAACATGCAAATTTAATGTATCCTGAAGCAATTAAATTTGCTAAAAAAATTAATTTTTCTACCATAAAAGCAGCATTTGGGTTCAATAATAACAGAAATATTGGAGAAATTTTTTATACGAGCATGCAAGCAGTTCCAGCAATAATTCCAAGTGTTTTAAAAAAGAAAAATATACCTTGTCTTATTCCATTAGCAATTGACCAAGACCCTCATTTCAGAGTTGCAAGAGATGTTTATCCCAAATTAAATTATTATAAACCTGCACTTATAGAGGGAATTTTTTTACCCCCTCTTCAAGGTGTTGATGGAAAAATGTCTTCAAGTAAAGAATCAACTGCAATATATTCAACTGATTCTCCAAAAGAAGTCAAAAGAAAAATTAACAAATATGCATTTTCAGGCGGACAACCAACAATTGAAGAACATAGAAAAAAAGGAGGCAATCCTGATATTGATATTTCATTTCAATATTTAAGAATGTTTTTTGAACCTAGTGATAAAAAACTTCAAAAAATTTATCAAGAATATAAATCAGGAAAACTTTTAACAAGTGAACTAAAAAAAATTCTTATTGATAAAATAAATAATTTCTTAAAAGAACATCAAGCAAAAAGAAAACTTGCAGAAAAACAAATTGATAAATTTATTTTTAAATATAAAGAAAATTAATTTAACAATAAATTATTAATTATAATCCTATCTTCATTCTTTTACCAATATTAATTCCACCTTTTTTAATATCAAAAGAATGTACTTCTGTAGAATGTTTAGTTCCACGCATTTTTAAAACTTCAATAAACCTTTCTCTTTTCCCTTTTATTCCTTTAAAATATAACAAGATTATACTATCTGATTCAAATTCAACTGAGGAAATTTCTTTATCTTTTTTATCAGAAGGATTATGTTGAACTGTAAAAAGAGTTGTACATTTCCATTTTCTTATTATATCAAATAATCCCAAAGTTGCTTGTCTTTTTGAAAAATCATCTTCAAATAAAAGAGAAAAACTTGTAATACTATCAAATACCATTCTTTGTATATTATTCTTTAAAACAAGTGATTCAATAGCACCACCCCCTTCATCAAGCATCATCTTAACTTTTTCAGGAGAATATTCCATAAATATAAATTTCCCTGTTTTCTCAAGTTTATATAAATCAATTCCTAATTTACTCATATTCTCATAAAAATTTTCTTTTTTTTCTTCAAAAGTTACATATAAAACATTTTCTCCTTTTTCTACACCCTCTATCAAATATTTTAATGCAAAAATAGTTTTTCCACTTCCACTCCCTCCAACAATCAAATTAATAGATTTTCTTTTAAATCCTCCTTTGACCATTTCATCAAATTTAGAAATTCCTGTTCCTGCTCTTTTTTCTTTTTTAATAACTCCATGAATATTATCAATTCCCCTTTTTAAGAAATTTTTAACTCTATGAGATTTATAAATTTTTTTTGAAAAATTAATTTTTTTTCTTTTTACTAATTTCTTTACACTTTTCTTTTTTATTTTTTCTTTTTTCATATTAAATTATATCTTTTTATTTTTTAAACTTTCTTATTATAAAAAATTATTAATTAA
>CAYPDP010000035.1:0-4046 GCA_964409555.1 Candidatus Woesearchaeota archaeon
TATCGACATGCAAGACCTCAGACATCTGAATTTATTCAATGGAATTACTCGAATATCTACTCGTTTTTGTTTTAGTTATAATGAAGCTTTGATATTCTGTGTTCCAAAAAAACTCGTCTCTAAAGCAATTGGAGAACAAGGAAAAAATGTTAAAAAAATTAATCAAATTCTTCATAAGAGAATAAAAATTATACCTTCCCCTAGAGGAATTGAAGATGTAAAAATATTTTTTGAAGCAGTTATAAGTCCTACTTCTTTTAAAGATCTTGAAATTAAAGATAATGAAATTATAATTACTGCAGGAATGCAAAATAAAGCTGCTTTGATAGGAAGAAACAGAAGAAGACTTTTAGAATTACAAAAGATAGCTAAAGGATTTTTTAATAAAGAATTGAGAATTGCTTAAAATGGGAATTGATATTATGTATGATTTATTTGGAAGAAGAAATAATAGTTTTTCAACAATAGAAGAAATTGATGAATTTATTGAAGAAAAAATAGGAAGAAAATTAGAAGTAATTAATTTGTATGAAGGTTTAGTTAGTTCTCGTGAAATTCTTCCAATAGAAGATATGAATGCTAATGCTATTTTTGATAAAGCAGTTAAGAGAAAATTTTTTTAGAAAAAAATTTGAGAAAGGTGTAAATGTCCTAAAGAAGAAATTTTAGAACTGATAGAGAGTAAAAATCAATTTTTCAAGGTAGAATTATATCTAGAACGAAATTCGATTGAGTTAAAATAATGAAGGGCAAGAAGTATTATGGTTTTATTGAATACAAAAAATCAGCTACTCTAGTTTTCAATTTAAACAATTTCAATTGATGAGAATATTTGAGATATTGAGAATATTCTTTTTTCCTATAATATGATTCCATTAATCCTAAATATGCCTGTGTAAGATTATTTTCTTGAGAAATCCTTTGATAAACCTGTTTTATTCTAGAACATTTTTTTCTAGAAAATATATGTATCCAACCTAAATTAACCGTAGCTTTTAATCCTTGTTTGACAACAGTAGAATATTCTTTAATTGCATCATCATATCTTTTCATACCCATATAGCTATTACCTAAACCAACTCTCGCTTGAATGTCTTTAGGAATTTTTTCTAATATTCTAGTTTGCTCTTTAAAAGCTTCATAAAATTTATTTTGTTTAAGATATGTTTTTGCTAATTCATTTCTAATTTCAGTATTATCTGAATCTAATTCTAAGACATATTGATAAAATCTTTCAGCTTGTTGAAATTCTCCTTTCATATAATATGAAAGTCCAAGTGAATCTAGTGCTAAGATATTATTACCCTCAATTACAAGAGCAAGATTATAATTTCTAATCGCTTCTTCCAAATTGTCATCTAGCAAATTCTTACTTGCTATTAATAACAATTTTTCTAATCTTCCCATAATAATTATAGAAAAATTAAAGGTTTATAAAACTTTACTTTTATTAACATTCTAAAATAGTAACAGTTATTACCACTTACACCATTTTGCCTAAAAAATTGAGCATAATATATATTATATCTATAACGAAGTTCAATAAAATAAAAGAGGAAAAGATAAGAAATATTTAATCTTTACAATATCTTTCTAAATCCTTAAATCCATTTTCATAAGCATCTTTTTTAAATAACCATGTGCCAATATAATAATTTTTGAATAATTTATAAGCATTTTCTGCAGATTTAATAATAATTTCAGGATTTATAGGGGGATTTGTTGAAGATATAAGTTTTGTATCATCAATTATCTGCAAATCCTGTTTCCACTTGGCACTACCTTTCTCAAATTTTAAAGAAGCATCTAAAAAAGTGTGCGTTTCATTTACTCTATCATCAAGCAATTTCTGAGTTTTTGAGACAAAACTAAGTTTGTAAGTTTCATCTATTCCATCAGACATTTCTTGAAGTTATTCTTCTATCGGCATTTTATTATCCTTAGATATTGTTAATGTAATCAGTATATAAATGTTTATATTTGTAAACACTAAATAGTGATGAATTATTCTTGCCCCTTAGCGATTGAATATAACATTGGAATTTAACGAAGTCGCCAAAGGTAATTTGGGAAAATTCGGCAGGAATTTTCCTTTAAATCTTTGTTATCTGTCCTGAACTAATAGGTGAAAGTCTGCAAGACGTGACAAAATTTCTAAAAGAAATTTTGAGTTCGAGACTCCAATTCCCTTGTATTTGGAAATAATATTTTTTTGGTAGGTAAGATATTTGAGAAAACACTTTTTTCATTGGGTTCTTACTTTTTTAGTCATAAATATTTTTTCTATTTCCTATTTTAACAACATTCAAAATTTTAACAGTATGCTCGATATCTATAATAAGTCTATATTCTCCAACTCTTAGTTTATATCCTTTCATATTTTCTAAATGTTGCAGATAACGAAATGGTTCAATCTTACATTCCTGAAGTTTATTCCAAATCCTTTTTTTGTCTTTCTTTTCAAGCTTATTTAAAAAACTAATCGCTTTTTTATCAAATTTTAACTCATACATCTTTTACAGACCGAGAATTTTCTTGGCTTCTGCTTCAGTATAGAAATCTCCACTTTTAATCCTTTTTCTAGCTTCTTTTATTTCAAGGATTGTTCTTTGGCTTAATTCTGGTTGTTTTTCACACATCTTCGCTAAATATATGAGTTTCCTTACAAGCTCATCATAGCTCTCGCTTTTATATTGTTTGAAAGTATCAAGTTGTTCTTTTGTTGCATTGTTTAGTCTTATTGTTGTTTCCATATACAAATGTATACAAATGTAAATTATTTAAATGTTTTGGTTTAGGTCTATTAGGTGGGACTACGAATAAATAGAAGGGATTTCCCGCTTTTTTGTTTCTTTTTTTCTAAAAAAGAAGATGAAATAATCTTTTTGGCGGAAATTTTTTTATCTTGTAAAAACTTCTACTAATTTATTTTGAACTTCTTTTACTTTTTCATGTTTCATTTTTCCTGCTCTATAAGAAATCCTCGAACTATCTGCTGTAAAAATAAGAGAAGTCATAATAAAACTATCTGAACTTAATGAGCCAGAAAAAAAGTCTTTTTTTCTCAAACTAACCAAATCTTCATCGTTTCTTTGATTTGTTGTTATCTGTGCAAGAATAATATTTTGTCCTTTAAGATTTGCAATTACAACGGCAGGTCTTTTCTTTGCTCCTGAAAAATTAGTATAAGGAAAAGGTAAAACCACAACATCTCCTTTTACAAATCTTTCCATGCTTCCTCATCCTCTTTTGACATCCAATTCTTATCAAGAACTTCCTCGCTTGCTAGCATGGACATCAAGGCATCATTTAATTCTTCATTTTTCATAAGTTTTAATTCCACCCTATCAGAATAAACTATGATACTTATTTTTGCTCCTTCCTTAAATCCAATTAAATTTCTTGCAACATTAGGAATACAAATTTGTCCCTTGCTTGTTAATGTTACAGTTCTTATATCTTTTATTTCTTGTTTCATTTTATTCTTCTTAATAGTAAGAGATGTAAGAAGGATTATATAAACGTTTTGTTTGTATTATATCGTAACTTATTGGTAGTAAATTTATAGAAAGGTTTATAAAGGAAAGCTTTATACTATATTCATGGAGGTAACTCAAAATGAAAAATTTATATCAAAGAATGGTTGAAGTGGATTCAAAAAGAAATCCAATCTTTACAGCAGTTGAAACTTTAACAAAACCTGAAGAAATGAACGCATTTGTTAAAGATTGTACAAAACATTATAGACAACATGAAGATAGTCCAGAAGTTAGAAAAACTCCTGAAGCGGTTGTAAAAAGTAATATAGGATATATTGTTGGATATTATGATTCAGAAACTGCTGATAGATGGATGGGTGCAATTGAAGGAGTGTCACATCCTGTTTTTGGAAAAAACATACCATTCAACGAACCACAAAAAGCCTACGAAGCAGGCAGAAAATAAATTTTTATTTTTTAGCTTTCCTTTATTCTTATTTTAGCTTTCGGTTTAGCCAAAGCCCCATTCTACTTATAGCCCAAAAAAATTATTGGACATAACATCGG
>CAYPDP010000036.1:0-3953 GCA_964409555.1 Candidatus Woesearchaeota archaeon
CTGTTTCAGGAAAATATGGAAAAGCTTGTAAGTTTGATGGAATTGATGATTATATTAATGTATTAGATAGTCCTAATCTTAATTTTGGAACTGGAAATTTCACTATTGCTTCTTGGTTTAAAACTAATATTAATACAAATTATAGAAATTTATTTTATAAAGGTGCTGGAAATGGATTAAGTGGATGGCGTTATGGTTTAGGTAATGGGATACCCTCTATTTTAATAGGAGATACTATTGGTTATGTATCTAATAATTTTGGAACAATTTCATATGCTGATGGGTCTTGGCATTATATGGTAGCATCATTTAATAGAAATAGTGTGGCAGAAAGTTTTATAGATGGGATAAGTATTGGTACAGTTGATATTTCTTTAAGACAAGGATTAGTAGATAATATTAAAAATATAAATATTGGAAATTCTTATGATAAATTTAACGGAACAATTGATGAACCAATAATTTTCAATAGAGCATTATCTGCTAAGGAGATTCAAGGATTATATTCTTTAGATTTAAGTTAAGTTTAAAACTTAAATTTATAAATTCTTTTATTGTTTTTATTTTATGACAATTGTTTTGGGAATTGAATCAACAGCACATACTTTTGGAGTTGGAATTGTTAGGGACGGAAAAATAATTTCCAATATTAAAAAAACTTATACAACTTCTGAGGGGGGAATAATTCCTATTGAAGCTGCAAAACATCATTTTAATAATAAATATGAAATATATTTTGAAAGTTTAGATAAGGCAAATATTAAAGAAGATGATATTGATGTTATATCTTTTTCTCAAGGACCTGGTTTGGCCCCTTGTTTATTGGAGGGGATGAAGTTTGCAAAAGAAATTTCAAGAAAATTAAAAAAACTAATTGTTCCTGTTAATCATTGTATTGCTCATTTAGAAGTTGGTGGAATTACAAAAGCAAAAGATTCTGTTATGCTTTATATTTCTGGAGCAAATACTCAAATAATTGCTTATGAATCTGGAAAGTATAGAATTTTTGGAGAAACACTTGATATTGGTGTGGGTAATTTTATTGATAATTTTGCAAGGTATTTGGGATTTGGTTTTCCAGGCGGGCCTGCGATTGAGAAAATTGCTAAGAAAGGAAAAGAGTATGTTGAATTACCTTATAGTGTTAAAGGAATGGATATTTCTCTTTCGGGAATTTTGACTAATTTAAAACAAAAAATAGATTCTAAAAAATATAATTCAAATGATTTAGCTTATTCAATGCAAGAGACAGTTTTTGCGATGCTTGTTGAAGTTGCAGAAAGAGCTTTAGCTCATACAGGGAAAAAAGAACTTCTCTTGGGAGGAGGTGTTGCTTGTAATAAAAGAGTTCAGAAGATGTGTGAAATTATGTGTGAAGAACGAATTAATAAAACAAAGTTATTTGTTCCTGAAAATTCTTTATTAAATGATAATGGTGCGATGATTGCTTATCTCGGTGAGATTATGTTTAAAAAAAATTCAAATATTTTTTCTTATAAAGAATTAGATAAAGTTGATATTTGTCCAAGACAAAGAACTGATGATGTTAATGTTTTGTGGAAAAAATAAAATAATTAATTTCTTAAATCAAAATGCATAGGATCTCTCGCATACTCCTCAAATATTTTTCTTGCTTCATTTACTGTTTGAGTAAATGTTAAATATTTACTTTCCCATCTTTCTGTTGGATGAGTTCCATAAGGGGAAATACCAATAATTTCTTTATCATTTTTATTATATTCTGTAATTCTTCCCCAGATACCATAATTATTACTATAACATCCTCCACCAAGAATTATTTTTTTTGATTTTTTAACCATATCTTATTTTATTTTTATAATCTTTATAAATATTTTGAATTTAATAGGAAAGTTTATAAAGCTGATTTTTAATCTTACAATATCCAATGAGCGAAAAGTGAGGATGCTAATTTTGCTTAAGGATTAATTAAAATTTAAATAAAATGGATACTTATAATTTAATAGAAAAAGTAAAGAAGACTGGTAGAATTGAAAAAGGAACAAACGAAGTTACTAAAGCTATTGAAAGAGGAACTGCAAAATTAGTTGTGTTTGCTTCTGATGTTAATCCTAAGGAAATAGTTCAACATTTACCTATTTTATGTAAAGAGAAAAATATTCCATTTAAAGAAGTTGATAGCAAGCAAAAACTTGGAATGGTAATTGGTCTTCAGGTGGCAACATCCTCAATTGCAGTAATTGAAGCAGGAGAAGCCGATAAAGATATTGCTTCTTTAAAATAAATTAAAAAATAATTATTAATTCAGTTAATAAAAAATATTAAAAGTTTTATATTTTTAATTAAAAATAAAATGGCAAAACAATTTCAGAAAACAAATAAGAATAAACAACAATCTTCTAAAAAAAATGAGAAAATTTCTAGTGGTCAAGTTGTTCCAGCAGTTGTAGAAGAAATTGTAGGAAGAACTGGTTTTAGAGGAGAAATAACTCAAGTTAAATGTTTGGTTCAAGAAGGAAGAGATAAAGGAAGAAGTATGAGAAGAAATGTAAAAGGACCAATAAGACTTAAAGATATACTTATGTTAAGAGAGACAGAAATTGAAGCAAGAAGAATAAAATCAAAAGTATCAAAAGGAGCTTATACTTAAAATGGAAAAATCTAAGGGAAAATTTTTAGAATTTATAATTGGGATAGAAGATATTTTTGATAGAAATCCTGATTTTAAAATTAAATTTGAAGATTTGACACCTCAAGATTCAGATAAATTAATTGGATTTTTTTCTAAGGGTGAAGAGCCATGTATAAATTATTCAATTAAAAGAAAAATAATGGATGGCGAAGAAAAATATTCGATAATTGTTTCAAAAGATAATCCAATTAAAAAAAGATCTTATAATCAAAATGCCTAAATGTGTTTATTGCGGAAAAGTGTATGAATTTCCTAGAGGTTTAACTTTAATTGCAAATTCTGGAGTTGTTAATTATTTATGTTCTTCAAAATGTAGAAAGAATATGAAAATGAAGAGACGTAAGGTAAATTGGATAAAGAAAATTGTTTCTAAGAAAAAAAATAAAGAGATTAAAACTGAAATTAATAAATAAAATTTTAGTATTTAATGTTTAAATTAGTAAGGTAATTTTTTTGTTTTATAATAAAAATATTTAAATAGTTACCTTACCCTGTTTTTTTGTAAAAGATGGTGAGAAATGGTTTATAAAAAATATATAAAAAGAAATGGGAAAACTTATGGACCTTATTATTATAAAAGCATTAAGAAAAATGGTAAGGTAATTACTGAATATCTTGGAAATTCTTTTCCATCAGATAAAAAGAAAAATCTTCTTAATTCTAACAATTCAAAAAAGTATCTTTTCTTTGGAATAATCGCTTTAATATTTATTTTACTTACACTTTTTATTTTTAATTTAAGCTTAACTGGTAATGCAACACTCTCAATTTCTAATTCTTATTCTGATGGTGATAAGATAAATGGAATCATGAGTCTTGTTTTGGATAAAGGAGAATTTATTCCTGCATCAACAAAAGTTTTAATCAGCTTTGGAAATAAATCTTATGATTATTTATTAAGTGATTTAGTTCCTGAAAAAACAATTAATAATGAATTTAATATTAATGGAAAAAATATTTCTGGAGAGGGAGAAGGTTATGGTATTTCAAATAGTGAATTAAATCCTGAAATATCTTTTGTTTTAGATATTTATGATAAAAAAGAAAATTTTCCAGTTAATTCTGGAGGAAGTTCAGGAAAAGAAATAATTATTTCAGAAAATAAATCAAAAAAAGAAATTAAAACTAATGAAACAGATAATAAAAAAGAATCTGAAAATAAAACTATTAAAAAAGAAAGTAAAAAAGAAATTAAAACTAATGAATCTAAATCTGATAAAGTTGAAGTAAAAAAAGAAATAAAAAAAGAAGTTTCTAAAGAAGTAGAGAAAGAAACTTCTAA
>CAYPDP010000037.1:0-3880 GCA_964409555.1 Candidatus Woesearchaeota archaeon
TGGTTAGAATGATTATGATAAAAAGAAAATAATTATATTATATATTTTAAAATAGAAATATTTATAAATATCTTTAGATATCTTTAGATATCATGGAAAAACAAATTAATTTAAAATTATCAAAAAATTTAATTGAATCTGCTAGAAAATATGCTGAAATATATGGATATAGAAATATTCAAGAATTAGCAGCAGAGAGTATTAGGGAAAAAATATTTAAAAATAATAAATTTGATGAAACATTCACAGACAAGGAAATAGGATTAATTGACAATCTAATAGAACTATCTTCTAAAAAAGAAATTATAGTATCTGAAAAAGAGCTCAATAAGGCATTTTTAGAATGAATTATGAAATAAAAGCTTTAAAATTTTTTAAAAAACAAATATTAAATTTAGATAAAAAATCAAAAAGAATCATATTTGATAAAATTAGATTAATTAAAGAAAATCCTTATAGATATAAAAAAATTCATTCTAAACAATATTCAAAAGTTTTTAGAATTAGATTCTCACTAAATAAAAAAGAAATAAGACTTATTTATGTTATACTCGAACCAAATATAATCTTAACTTGTTTATTAGACCGAAAAAAAGATTATTTGGATTTAGAAAAATATTTAATTAAGATTAAAAAAATTAAAACTAAATGAAATCTAAACAAAAACAAATTGTACTATTAGTATTTTTTATTGTTTTATTATTTATAATAAATTATTCTTTTTTAGATAAATCTCTTGAGAATTTTTTAACAGATTATAAATTTTCAAATGTCAAAAGAGTCATTGATGGAGATACTATTGTTCTTGAAGATAATATTCATGTAAGACTTTTGGGTATAAATTCCCCAGAGAAAAATGAAAAATATTATTTAGAAGCAAAAAATTTTCTTAATGAACTGGTTTTAAATAAAAAAATAAGAATTGAATTTGGAAAAGAAAAAAAAGATAGATACAAAAGAACCTTGGCTTACCTGTATTATAATAATGAGAATATAAATAAAGCACTTATTGAAAAGGGTCTTGCGAATCCTTATTTTCCTTCGGGAAAAGATATTCATTATAAAGAATTCAATTATGCATGGGATAATTGTATTAAAAATAAAATAAATCTTTGTGAATTTTCAGAAGAAAAATGTGCAAATTGTATTTTATTAAAAGAATTAAATTATAAAACTCAGGAAGTTGAATTTTATAATCAGTGTAATTTTAATTGTGATTTATCTGGATGGAAAATTAAAGATGAAGGAAGAAAAAATTTTATATTTCCTGAATTTATTTTAAATTCAAAATCTAATGTTAAAATAATTGTTGGAAATGAGACTAACAATAATGAGGAATTATTTTGGAAAGGGAAAAATTATATTTGGACAAAAACAGGAGATACTTTATTTTTAAGAGATAAAAATGGAAAATTAATTTTATGGGAAAGATATTAATTCTTTTTACTTTTTTTCTTAATAATTTTCTTTTTTTTGGGCTTCTTTTTTCTTCCTCTCGGACTTCTAGAAAATACTGAAATTAAAAGGTCATCAATTTTTTTATTTTTAGAAGTTGAAGTGCTCTTATGAACAGCACTTCTCCTTAAAATATCCTCAATTTGTTCTCCAATAGTAAAGAGATTTTTTCTTGAACGTTTTTCAAGAACATTTAAAATATCATCTGAAAGAAAGATACAAACTTGATTTCTAAGTTTTAATTTTGGATAAAGGTCATTAAAAGCCTTTTTAATAACTTTGAGAGGCCATTTATTTTCCTGTAAAACATTTCTTATCTGAATATCTTTATATCCTTTTTTTCTTGCAGTAATTATAAATTTTAAAAGTTGAGAGTAAGATGCCATTTTATTTTTAATTTATTTCCCCTTTCTAACATAAACTTTTCCTACCTTAAATGACTTATAAATTCCTTCAAGGATATCTGTTCCAGCATAACCTGCTAGTAAACTCAGACGAGGATCAAAGTTAAATATAATTCCTACAAATATTCCTATTATTACTGCAGTAAAAACAGTTATAATATAATAAAACCATAATATTCTTCTTCTAAGTGAAAGTGCTTTGAATAATCCAACAACTCCTCTTGTTAATCCTCCAATTCCTCCAAGAAGTCCTGCAAGTAATGTAATATCCATATTAATAATATCTCTCTTATTATTAAATTAATAAAAAATATTATTTAAAGGTTTAGGAATGTTAAAAGAGAAAATTATTCTAAATTTTTAGTTAATTTTAAAACCCTTTTTAACTAACAATTCAAATGAAAGAAATACTTAAAAAGATAAATTTAGAGTATTTATTATTAGGAATTATTTTAATTTTTGGATTTTTCTTAAGAATATACAAATTAGGAAAACCTCCTTTTTGGATAGATGAAAATATATCTACAATTGCAAGTTTAAATATTATTAAAAAATTGTTCCCTATTTTAGATTCAGGAATTTTATACGGAAGAGCATATTTGTTTCATTATCTTCAAGCATTTTTTCTATTATTCGGACAAACAGATTTCTTAGCTAGATTTCCTTCTGTTATTTTTGGTTTATTAACCATTTTCTTAGCATACAAAATAGGGAAAGAGTATTCAAAATCAGGAGGAATTATTTCTGCATTATTTATGAGTATTTTTTATTTAGAAGTATTTTATTCAAGACAGGCAAGATTTTATCAACTATTTCAATTAATGTTTTTTCTTTCAATTTATCTTTTATATAAGTCAAAAGATAATCCAAAATTTCTTTATCTTTCATTGATAAGTTTTTTCATAACACTAAATACTCAAATTGCAGGATTAGTTTTAGCTCCTTTTTTTATCCTACATATTTTAATTTATAATAAAAAGTGGAGAAAATATTTTGCTATTCTGCCAGGAGTTACTCTTTTTTACAGATTTTTACCCATTAGAAAATATTCTTCAGATTCGAGTATTTCAGCGATATCTTACTTTGAAAAATATGCTGCACAAACTTCTAACATGGTTTATCTTTTAATATTATTTGTTCCAGGAGTAATTTTAAGTTTTATCAAGAAAAAAAGACTAACTATTCTTTTAATAACTCCTTCAATTGTTCTTTTAATTGGGGTATTTGGTCTTAAGACATTTGCATTAAGATATGCTTATTTTTTTATTTTCCCTTTAGTTCTTTATTCTTCATTATTAATTTCATTTTTATATGAAAAATACGGAAAAATTATGTTAATTGTAATTTTTGCACTTTTGATTATTCCTTCAAATATTATTTTTCCACATACTTATGTGAATATAATTAATCCTGTTGATCATAATTATAATGATTATTCTGCTCCTGAGATTAATTTAAAATATATTCCTCTTGATTTAAAAGAAAAGCTTATTTCAAATACTTTAATATCATTATTTTCTCCAAGTGTTGAAAGATATATTAAAAAACCAGATTATGTGTTTCCTTTTTCAATGACAGGTATTGGAAATGATAGTATTTCATATGATGGTTTAGATATTTATTCAGGAGCACAAATATTTACAGAAAAACCAGAAGAATCATATTATGTTATTACAGATTACTATTCTTTGAATAAATTAAAACCATTTCAAAGAAAAAAATTAAATAATCTCTTAGAAAATTGCAATATATCTTATGAAAATAAAGATTTGAAAATTTATGGATGTTTAAATACCCTTAATAATATACCTATTATAGAATGATAATCTTTTTAAATACAAATCTTGTGGAATTTATATGAAAAAAACATTACTAATAATTTTCTTAGGATTATTTCTTATTGTAAGCATTAATGTTATTAGTGCTAAAACAATTGTTGGAGGAGTTATAGGATTTGCAGGAACTGGCAAAGGTAAATTTGCATTAGTATTTATGGTTGCAATTCTAGCTATAGGAACATT
>CAYPDP010000038.1:0-3748 GCA_964409555.1 Candidatus Woesearchaeota archaeon
AAAAGACTTAAGCATAATCAAAGAAGACTATTCAAGTACAATTAATGATAGCATAAAATACATGAATGGACTGATAAGAAAACTTGAGCAACCTGATAATCAAAATGGAAAATAAGCATTTTAACAAAGATGATGGTTTTCTTCTCTATCATGAATTATATAACCTTTATTTGAATATATATCCTTCTCTTGCAAGATTTCCCAAAAGTGAGAAATTCACATTAAGACATAATATTGATGAAACTGCTTTGGAAATGTTGATAATATTGGATAAGTTTACAAGATTAAATCAAAAAGATAAAACATCTCAACTTAGAAAAATAGCATATCTATTTGATAAGTTCAAACTTTTACTGAGGATATCAAAAGATTTGCATTTTCTGCCTTTCAATCAATACACATTGATGATTGAAAAATCTGAACTAATTGGCAAACTTTTAGGAGGATTACTAAAGAAGTATAAATCAAATTTATAATAAAAACAATTGAAATATTATTTGATCAAAACAAATACAAAAACCCTGCTGTTTTCCTTCGTGGTGGCAATTGGAACAATGGTGCAAATGCTGGTGCTTTTGCCCTGAACTTGAACAATGGCCCTTCGAACTCGAACACGAACAATGGGTTTCGTTGCTCGTAAGTAACATTTATATCATACTCGATTGTGGTATGTCCAGGGACTGCCTAAGAGTTTTAAAAGTTACAGTTTTGGTCGTACCTTAGAAATAAGGTTAATCTAGAAAATATTTATGAAGGATAAGTCTTTCATAAATTCTCTCTTTATACTTTTAATTTTTCTTCAATTTGCTTTACTCCATCCAAACCAAAATCATATTTTCCATGAATGATAATATGACTCCAAGAATAAGGACTTACATGTGCTAAATTCTCTAATTCTTCTTGGTCTTTAATTGCTCCTTTTTCCACTAAAGTATCTAATACAAGGCAATTATAATAAATTATTGCAGAACAAACAAGCATTGCTGAATTCAATATTATTGAGACTTCTTCTTCAGATTTACCCTTTAAAATACCTTTATTTGCAAATCTGATTTCAGATTTCAAAGCATTCAAATACTCACTTCTATTTTGAACTGCCTGAATGCTTTGCCTTAATTTTAAATCAAGCACATAATTTAGAATATAATTTGTCATAATCAATCTATTAAAATGAACAAAAGCTTTTCTCAATTTATTCTCTTTATCCATTCCTAAGATTCTTCTTACTATAATTGTTGCTGAATCTTTGTTTTTCCAAATTGATGCAATAATTCTTCTGATTTCTTTTTCATACTTTACAATCCAAGAAGGATCTAATCTATAACTTAGAGTTATTACATAATCCTCAGGAAAAAATTTAGGAAGAATTCCAGAAACCATGGTTTTTGTTCTCTTACTCACAGTTTTGTATCTTGGGCAAAACTGATAACCAAAAAGCTCTAAGAGACCAAAATTTAAATCATTTATACCATGATTGTCTGTTGAGTGTCTTTTTGGTTTATCTTCTAAATTACTCTTTAAAATCAATTCTAATAAACTATTTCCTTCATACTCATTAGCTGGAATTACAAGCATTGATGCAAACAAATAATTTACTTGCATGGTTAAATGATTTACAGCTTTACCTTTTCCCCAAAACTTTTGTGAATGTCTTACAATATTCAATTCGTGTTTAGAACCTATTTTTTGTCCATCTGAACCAGAATGTATAAATCCCAAATCTATATCATATCTCCTAAAAGAAGGGAGCTTTGATGCAAAAATATTGATTATTCTATGTGCTTCATCTAAAGTTTCATTCCTAATTCTAGTTCTAAGATAATTATTTAGTTTTTTATAATTAATTTTATTTTTAGATTGTGGATAATCATTTTCAAAATTTTTATATTCTAACCCCGTAGCATTCATTAAAATTCCTGAGATTAATCTATCTTTGTCTATTTCTCTACTAACATTTTTTAATGAAATATGTTCAAAAGAAGATAAAAAATTAGTTTTCTTATCTACTAATCTTATAAGACTTACAATATCAGTTTCAAATTCTTTAAAGTAAGCAGGAGTTTCAAATTCTTCAATTTTTTCATATTCCAAAGTCCATTTGTCTTTGGAAATCATCTTAAAATGTTCAATTTCATTTTTAGAAATCATTTGATTTGCTACATGAAATTTATTATCAATTACACTTAATTTCTTATTAATTGATTGTTCAAATGGTTTCTGTAAAAGCTCAGACCCTATTTCTTCAAAAATTTGTTTATTCTCTTTTTGATATTCATCCCACCCCATCAAATAATCTTCAAATTTCTTAAATTCTATTGATTCCTCAACATAAACTTCATTTCTTTCTAACCAATCATTTATCTTTGAATACATATAAATTTCAATCCTTTTTGGTTTGTTTTCTAATTCTGCAAACTCTGATTGTGGTATTAAGTGCTTAGGCATATCATTCCAATCAAATTTTGAATTTTTATCTTTTAATGAATCATGAAAATTTTGATAAAATTTGATTACATTTTTAGTTTTATTATTTATGATTTCTTCAGAGTAAGTCAAATTCATTTGAGATAAAACTGGCCTAATATTCTTTTTTATAGCTTTGTAAAGTTTATCCATGATTTCCCATCTAACCTTAACATCTCTCAAAAATTGCTTATCAATTAATTCTTTAATTTCCTCTATCCCTTCATATTCTCCACCAATTTCAAGAATCTCAAATATTTTATTTCTCAAAGTTTCCATAGTATAACTCTTCCAAGTATCAGTTTCAAATAAAAATCCAAGTAATTCTTGGATTTTTTTGAATAATTCCTTATTTTTCTTACGATTTTTAAACAGATATTCTTTATATTCAGCATAAACTTTCCTAGAATAATGATTAACTAAATATTTGAAAGTTTTAACCATATCATTATTTGATTTAACAAATCTGTAATTTACAAAACACAAAATAGCAAAATATTTTTTAGATTCATTCCAACCATTATTAATTTGCGAATATTCAAGAGAACTGACCAATTTTGCATAATATTGAATTGTAGTATATGAAATATTTAATTCTTTTAATATTTCCTTACTTAGATTATAAACATCAATCATATGTTTTCTTTTTCTAATTTCTTCCTTAACTGCATTATGAGCAAAACCTCGTGCAGAAGTTTTAAGGAAAGTTAAGACTGATTCTTTTTTTGCTTTTAAACCTAAGATTTTATTTATTTCTTCAATATTTTTATCCTCTAATTTATTCATTAATTTGGTAAAAATTTCTTTCTCTGATGTATTAATTATCTTTGAAATGATTATTTGCATTCTTCTATATTCTGGAAGAGTTAATTTTTCATCTTTCAAAATATCATTTACTATTTTATCAAACAATTGTTTAGGAGCAAGATTATATTTAAAATAGGATTCTTTTAACTTTTTAATAATAATTTCATCAAATTCTGGATTATAATATTTATACTTGAATTTAGTTAAAATTAATCTTCTTAATGTATTTATTGAATCTCTTCTTGGTTGTTTTTTCTTAATCTTAGAGGTTTTAATATAAGGAAAATATTTTTTTAATACAAAAACAACATCATCTAAAACTTCTGAAAATTCATATGAAAAAAATGTTTTTTTAACTTTAAAATATCCTAAATCGAGGATATATTTGACTTTAACAGAAATATCATAGTTTTCAATTTCATTTAAATTATCTATCTCAAAAACCGTATCTTTGTATTCAATTGGGATTTTTGGCACT
>CAYPDP010000039.1:0-3653 GCA_964409555.1 Candidatus Woesearchaeota archaeon
CCTCCACCAGATGAAATAATTTTATTTATATTTCCTCTTGGAATATTTGAAGTGGGACTTTTATTAACATTAACTACTGTAACTGGTGTATTAGAACTAACTTTATTTACTTCAGAAGGTTTAATAACAGCAGAACCTAATTGTTTTACAGTTTTTTTCTTTTTAAAAAATCTTGAAAAAAATGACATTAGTTAAAAGTTTTTAAGTAATCTGCATAATTAAATTTAGGACATTTTAATATTTCTGTCCTTGCAATTACCCTATTTAATTCTGGAATTACAACAACCCCATTAATATTATTTGAAATTGATGATGCAAGAGAAATTTCAGAAGCTTTTAAATAAATTACATCAAAAGGTTTATTACAATCTATGGAAGTTATTTTTTCATCTTCTAAATATTTTATAATAAATCCTTTATTATAAATTCCTAAAAATATAATACCCAAAATTACCAAGACAATTAATAAAAGTTTCATTTATTTTTCCCCATATTCTTTTTATTAATAAAGTAATGTTTATAAACCTTATTATTTTTATATAAAAAGTATAATATTAAATTATAAAGTATAATATTTAATTATAAAAATGAGTGATGAAATAATTGTTGGAGATGTTGAAGGAGATAACTATGGTTCTAAGGAAGAAATGAAATTTTCCCATCAAGCATTAATTATGAATTTACATATGAAAATTATAGAACATTCAAGTAAAGAATTTGTAAAAGGTTTTCAACAAACAATTTCAACACCTCAAGGAATAAAATTAATATTTAGGGAAGATAATAGAAAAGGATTTATTGAAAGTGTAAGAACTTTAAAATCAATTATGCTTTGTGATTTTGATGATATAATAACAGAGAATATAAAAAAATTAGAAGAAAAAGAAGATAAAATTAAAAAAGAATTTTTAAAATTACAAAATGATAAATGGGAAGATTTATCTAATGTTGATAAAAATAGTTTATTAAGTAAATATGGAGTTTATTTAAAAAATTATTTTTTTAGTGGATTAGAATATTATGGGGAAATGTTTATTTTAGAACAAATTAATATTTATAGAAAAATTTTTGAAGAATTAATATTATTAACTGCAAGAAAAGATTTTTATAAAGAGGAGTTCTTTGAAGCATAATGGGATTAATACAACCTAAGAAGATTGTTGAAGGAGGAGTATTAAATAGTTATTTGGAAAATAGATTTAGAAAAAATAAAAATTTTTTAGGAGTTGTTACAGGTCCAACAGGTTCTGGAAAAAGTTATGCTTGTTTAAGAATTGCAGAACTTTGGTATAAATATAATTTTAATAAAGACTTTCCAGTTGAAACACATTGTTGTTTTACAATTAATGAATTAATGAAATTATTATCTTCAAAAACATTAAAGAAAGGAGAATTAATAATATTTGAAGAAGCAGGTGTAAGTGTTGGATCTCTTGATTTCCAACAAAGAATAAGTAAGCTATTTACTTATGTTATGCAAAGTTTTAGGAGTATGAATATAGGTATATTATTTAATCTTCCTGTTCTAACTATGTTAAATAAATCTTGTAGATTATTATTACATTCACACATAGTAACACAAAAATTAGATTTTGATAAAAAGATGAGTAAATTAAAACCTTTCTTCCATCAGTTAAATCAAATGTCTGGAAAAAGTTATTGGAAATATCCTAAGATTATATTTAATAATAGAGTTAGAACAATAAAAAGATTTAATTATTACATTCCTTCAAAACATATTCTTGAAGTTTATGAAGATAAAAAAGAGAGATTTGTTTATCAATTAACAGAAGATTTTTCTAAAGAATTACAAGAGATAGAGAACAAGATAAGAAAGAGTAATACTTTAAAAAGAAAACCTTTAACAGAAAAGCAACAACAAGTAATGGATTTACTTGCAAACAATCCAGAAACACCTACTATCACAGATGTTGCAAAATATTTAAATCAAAGTATTCCAAATATTAGTTTTCATAAAAAATTTGCTGAAAAAAAAGGATATGTTGTAGAAGAGTTTAAAAAAAAAGTAAAGGCATTTTAAGTATTCTAAATATTAACTGCGGGACCCTAATAAATTAAAACAAATATGGATATATTTTTTTATTATGTAAGGGTAATGAAAAAATTTAACCATTTCTTTCTTTTTTAAAAAAAAAGATCCCTATTAATAGATAAAAATTATGTTAAAATGTTCCAGACTATTTTTACAAAACTAAAAAAAATTATTAATACAATTCCATTCCAATAATTATGAGTTACTATTCCTAATACAATAGCTATCACTAAAAAGATTACAAATATTTTACTAAATCCAAGAACCATATTAATTATCTTTAGGTTTATATTTTAAAACAAAAGAAACAATTTCTGCATCTGATTCCTTTTCTACTGGAATCCATTCTTGATCTTCAACATTGTCTGAAGTTTTCTTACAGACTTTCCAACCAACTTGTTGATACAAAGGTTTTATTTCTCCTACTTGTGGTTTTTTATTTTCCATTTTTTGTTTTGTTGTTATTTAATTTGGGGTAAGTATAAATATTATTAAAAAAATCAGATGTATTTAATTCAGAATAATTAACTTGTTCAGAAAAACCTTTTGTTGGTAAACTGCAAGAACAAAATATAGAATAATTATATTTTTCTTTTGCATATTGCATAGCCCAACCTGTTGGATTATTAATACAAGGTCCTCCTTGTTCTTTTACAAGTTTAATTTCTTTTAATAAATAAAATGTTGATGAACTTAAAAGAAGAATAATAATTATATCAAGAATTAATCTTAATTTTGGATTCATCTTATTTTCTAAAATAGTCATTTTTTATTTCTCCTTTTATGGTTTGATATTAAAAGAAAAATTAATATACTAATTTCAAGACTAATTCCTAAAATCACATTGATTAATATTCTTTCAATTAATGTTGACATTTTTTATTTCTTTCTCCATTATAACTTTATTACCTTTAAAATCAAATTTAATCACATCTCCTTTATTTGCACATAATACTTTTCTTACAATCCATCTTGGAATTGTTAAAGTATACCTATTAGAATTATACTGTAATTTTGTTTTTTTATACTCTTTTTCTTTTGTCATCATAAACCTCTACTTATTGTAGACATAAGCCCTTTTAAATCTTTTTATTTAGGTAGGTATCTATTTTTTCTCTTCTTTCCTAAAGCCCCTTTCTTTCTTCCAGTATATTTTCCCTCTTTCTTTGCCCTTTCAACACCAACTTTAATTTTTTGTAAAAGATTTTCAACATAATGAGCATTAAGAGAATACTTTATTCTAAACATCAATCTTCCATTAGGAGATTTTAAATCAATTATTTCAGAAAGAGATTTTAATTTAATATTATATTTTAAGATAAATTTCTCTAACTCAACACCATCATAGAAATTCCTTGTTAATCTATCTGAATCTTGAACAATTAAAGTAACTTGTGAATTTTCTTTAAGATATTCTTTCATTCTTTGATAACCCCTTCTTTTATCAGTTTTCCCTGTCTTTATATCTTTAAATACCTTTAAAACATCATATCCTTCTCTTATTGCCCATTTTTTACAATATTCAATTTGTTGATTAATATTTTGTAAATCTTTATTTGTTGAAATTCTTGCATAAATTATTGCTTTATTCATTTTATAT
>CAYPDP010000040.1:0-3649 GCA_964409555.1 Candidatus Woesearchaeota archaeon
AAATATTATTAATAATTTAAATTCGCATGTAAATATTAATATTGAAAAATTTCTTAAGATTAAAGGAGATTCGGGAACATATATTTTATATACTATTAATAGATTTAATAAACTAATTGAACAATTAGAAGACGATCTCCTTGGATTAAATCAAGGGTATTTGGAATTAAAGAATGTGCCGAATTTATCGAAATCAGAAGATAGTCTTTTGATTAAGTTTATTTTTTTTAAGAAAAAAGTCGAACGCGCAATTAATAAAATGGATCCATCGTCAATTTATCGTGAGTTTATGGTATTTAGTCAATTATTGAACTCTGCATACCATGAGATGCCAAAATTAAGAGATCTAGCGAAAGAAAAAAATGACGAAGAAATTAGGACAAGAATAATAATTTTGAAGAAGTTAATAGATGATTATAAATATATTTTTTCAGTATTATTTAATTGATTTATATTATGATAAAGAAAAAAATTGTCTTTGGAGTTTGTGGTATAGGGAGAGGTCATACATATAGGCAATTTCCTATAATATCCCATTTTTCAAAAAAGGCTAAAATCGTTATTTTTGCATTTGGTGAGAGTTATAGTTTTTATTCAAAGGTCTTCAAAAATAAAGACAATATAAAAATCTACCCCGTTTTTGTCCCATGGCTCCACGGATCTTTATTAGGAATAGACTATAAAAAAACAGCTAATGATAGTTTTAATAAAAATATTAATTATATTTCAAAAAATTTTTTGGCAATGGATAATGCCTTCAGTTTTTTAGGAAAACCTGATCTAGTTATTACTGATTATGAGCCTGTTTCTGCTCAATTCGCTTATTCTTTAGATGTAAAAATCGTTACTATAGATCAGCAAAGTAAATATTTTTATAAAGATTATCCTGATATTAAAAATGCACTAAGTATAGAAGAAGAACGTTCTCGTTTAGGAATGTTCTTTCCTAAAGCTGATAAAAGAATTGCTTGTTCCTTTTTTATACCACCAAGTAAGATAACAATAAGTAAAAATTTTAATGTTGAAACAATCTCACCTGTAATAAGAGATGATATAATCTTTTTAAAAAAGAATTGTAAATCTAAAAAAGATAATGTCCTAATATACTTGTCTCCCTACAGTGAATTCACACAAAAAGCAAGAGACGTCCTAGGTGTACTATCTTCGTTTAAGAATTATTCTTTTCATTTATTCGTTGCTATAAGCTCGGATTTCTTTAGAGAAAAGCATATTCCTGTTAATGTAAAAATTAATAAATATGAAGATAAGAATTTTTTGAAATCATTAAATATTGCTGGATCTGTTATCTGTACTGCTGGACATACATTTATTTCTGAGGCATTATATTTAAGTAAACCCATATATGCTGTACCTCTAAAAACATATGAACAAAATTATAATGCCGAGGTGATTAATAAATACAAATTCGGCGTTACTAGGAATAATATTAGCGTTAATCATTTGAAATATTTTTTAAAAAATATTGATTTATTCAAGGATAATATTGTACGTGATAATACTGTGTTACTTAATAAAAGAGCAGGGCAAGAAGATATTATTAGGATTATAAATAAATTTTTATAATTAAACGGTGATTTTATGAAAAAAAATATTAAAATTGGATTATCTGCAGTTGCTTCTTCGGTTACTGACAATGAATCAAAAAAAAAAATTGATAAGGCTTTAAAGATTTTAATAAAGATTTTTTTTCAGCCAAAGTTTATCAAAGGAAAAACCTTGGACAGCCATTATTATTGGAACGCGGGGACGGATAAGGAAAGATTAGATGATTTTATTAAGATTCAAAAAAAATCAGACATATTTGTATCTGCAAAAGGTGGTTATGGCTGTCTAGATTTAATTGATAAGATTGATTACAAAACAATAAAAAGAACTACAAAATTTATTGGCTTTTCAGATGTTTCAGCTTTATTATTAGCGATATATTCAAAGATAGGAATAATAACTTACCATGGGCCAGATATGAAAAAAATTTCTATAATTGATAAAGACTCTCTAGATAACCTATATTCAATATTAACGGAAAAATCGGTAAGTATAACAATACCTGACAGTAGTATCAAATCAATTAAATCAACAGAAAAAGAAATAACAGGTATACTTATTGGAGGAAATTTATCAATATTTGCTGCTTTGATTGGTACGCCTTTTTTGAAATTTGATAAAAAAAATAAATATATATTATTTTTTGAAGATACTGATCAATCTCCTCCTCAAGTTGATTTTTTATTAAAACAAATAATTTTAAAATTGCCGGAGATTATGTCTAAAAATATATCAGCTGTCGTTCTTGGTAATTTCAAAAATTATTTAATACTTGAGTATAAAAGCACGTATAAAAGTGAGATAAATGTTTTTAAAAAATATTTCAAAGTGCCGATTATAAAAACTGATTTTTTTGGTCATGGGCAAAAAAAATTTATGACTTTCCCGATTGGCGCGAAGACGACAATAACAAAAGATCTGAAGAAAATTACTTTTCATATAAATTAATAATATGAAATACAACCTTCAATTATTTTCTTTAGATTATTCGGTATTAATAAATTCAGATGTTGATATAAATTCACTTTTTGAATCAAGCTTACGTTTTAACGCATTCATTCCAAATTTTAGTACAACTACTGTTAGCGGAAAAGAAAAAGTTATTTCTAAAATTATTTATAAGCAATCTAGTAAAAAAGGAATTTCTTATAATAGGAATAATAATACTTATTTGATCAAAGATGACTGGTCTGCTGGTTTACCAATATATATAATATATTTATTTTTTAAAATATTTAATGATGGATATACTTCTCATAAAAATCCACTTATTGTATTTCATGCCTCAGCTGTTACTAAGGGGAAAAAAGACATTACGATTGTATCTTACACGGGAGGAGGAAAAACAAGTATCATGTTAGAATTGATAAGTAAATATAATTTTAAGATGCTTTCTAATAATAAGACCGTTTTCCGGTGTGATAAAAGCGGTTGCGGTATTATTGCTGGCACTACCACTATTTCGATAAGGGATTCATTGTTTGATAAACTTAAAATAAAAATTGTTAAAAGAGAGCCTTTTATACAGCGAAAAATAATATTACCAGATAAAAATTATTTAGCTGAATTTAATAAAGATAATAAAGAAAAGAGTAATATTATAATAATACCTCAGGTTAATGAAGGGTTTAGAAATGTTGTAGAAATTGATAAAAAAGAAGCACTATTTTACCTTTTTCCTATGGCACTTGAATTAATTAATAGGGAAGTTATTCTTTTTAATGGAGAAAAGATTTGTCCTAATAATGAAATAAGTACAAATAAGAAGCAAGCGATTTTAGGGGTACTTAAGAATCTTATAAAAGATTCCAGCGTATTTCAAATTTCTGGATCTGTAGATTATATATGTGAGAAAATTAATGAAAAAATTTAAATAATAATGAAAATGATGGCGACGATTGGTGACTTCCTTAATATTTCCCATAAGGTTAAAAAGACGCCTCCAAGTTTAACACCATTGGCTCCGGCCTCGGCCTCTACGTGGCAAAAGCCCTCACACTATCGCTCATCGCGAAAGTAGGGGGTAAAAGTTTATCAAGAAGCACAATGGAAAGATCTGGGCGGAGTCAGAGGGGGAGGGGAA
>CAYPDP010000041.1:0-3443 GCA_964409555.1 Candidatus Woesearchaeota archaeon
ATATAACAACCTTTATAAATAAAGATTACACAATGAATTATACAACCTGCGAGTTAACGCGATAGTGGGAGTTTATGCTTCTACAAGTTGTACAATATAAATGAAAACAAAAACAACTATTGAAAAACAATTAAAAAGAAAAACTAATATTGAATTAGTTAAAACTATAATTTCTGCTAAAAAAAATAAAGGATGGATTAAAATTGCGGAAACATTATCTGGCCCTAGCAGAAAAAGAGCTAATGTTAATATTGAAAGAATAGAACAAGAATCTGTTAAAGGAGAAATCATTGTTATTCCTGGGAAAGTTCTTTCCTTAGGTGAAATAAATAAAAAAATAAAAGTTGTTGCTTTGAATTTTTCAGATAATGCAAAAGAAAAATTATTAAATTCAAAATGTGAAATAATAAGTATACTTGAAGAAATTAAAAAAAATCCTCAGGCAAAGGGAATTAAAATTTTAAAATGAAAAAAATAATTGATGGAAATAATGCGATTTTAGGAAGATTGGCTAGTCATGTTGCTAAAGAGGCTTTAAAGGGACATGAAATTATTATATTAAATTGTGAACAGGTTGTAATTACTGGGAACAAAAAAAATATTGAAGATAAATTTAAAGAAAAAAGAGGAAGAGTTGGAAGCGGTCAGCAAGGGCCAAAACATTCTAGATTAAGTGAAAAAATTGTAAAAAGAGCTATAAGAGGTATGCTTCCAAATCATAGATATGGGAGAGGAAAAGAAGTTCTTAAAAAAATAAAATGTTATGTGGGAATACCTAAAGAATTTCAAGATGTAAAAGATATTGATAAAACATTTAAAAAAGAAAACTTAAGGAAATCTATTCAAGTAAAACAACTTTCAAAACATCAAAATAAAAAATGAAAAAAATATTTATATCTGGAAAAAGAAAAATGGCTGTTGCAAGAGCGATTATTATAGAAGGAACTGGAAAAATAACAATTAATAAAAAAAATTATAAAAATTTAAACATATTTAATAGATTTAGAATTGAAGAACCTTTAAGAATAGCGGAAAATATTCTTGGAAAAAATAAATTTGATGTTGCTATTAATATTAAAGGTGGTGGAGAAAAAAGTCAAATTGACGCGGCAAGATTATCTTTAGCAAAAGCAATTATTAAATTTTCAAATTCAAAAGAGCTTGAAAAAGCATTTATTAGTTATGATAGAAATCTTCTTATTGCAGATGTAAGAAGAAAAGAAACTTGCAAACCAGGAGATAGTAAATCAAGAAAGAAAAGACAAACTTCTTATAGATAATTAAAAATAAGCTTTAATTTATAATAATTCTTATATAGTGTTAAGTTTAAAAAAATATATGGAATTTAAAAATGAAAATTCTTCAAACTTATATTCTTTATTAAATACTATTTCCGCATATATTTCTGATGAAGGAGAATTAGGGCTTGTGGTAGGATATTCTATTATTAAAAGTCTTAAAGATTTTAATACAAGGAAAAAAAATCCTAGAATTAGAAAATTAGATGAAATGGGAAGAATTTATAAAGGTCTTGAAGAAATTATTTCTTTAGAAAAAAAAGGAACAAATCATTATAAAATTTTCAATAATCTTGAAAAAGAAGTTGATGATTATCTTAAAAAAGAAATGAATAATTCTGAAAAAAATAAAAATAATTATCTTCTAAAAGATATTATTAAATTTATATCTTTAAAAGAGAGAAATAAAGAGAGAAATAAAGAAGATTTGATTAAAACTGAAGGGCAAGAATTAATTAAAAAAATAAAAGAAGGTGGAGAAATATCTAATTTTGAAAGAAATTCTATAAAAGATTATGAAACAATATCTTATTATTTTACTAGAAAAAAAGGAGATAGAAGATGAATGAAAAATATCATTCAGTAATAATTCCTTTAGCAGATGTATATGATTCTGGGGGAGAGGATGTATTTGAATCATTAAGTAGAAAGAAAAAAGGAGGAAAAAATCTAATTATTCTTCCTTCAAGAATAGGTGATAAAATTAGTTTAAATGTTATGGGTAAGGATGCATTAAAATTATTAGCAAAAAAAGAAAAAGTGATTCCTTTAGGAAATTCTAATACAATAATTACAAAATTGGATGAAGGAGTAGATGTAGCATATATAATTGATGAAAGTCCCATAAATAAAAGAAATATTTTAACTAAAGAATTAAAAGAGGAAATTTGCAGAATAAGTGGATTAACTGAAAACGAAATAAAAATATTAACAAAAAATCCAAATGATAATTTATTCTATTCTAGTAAAGGTCAGAAAGTGGAAGAACCTAGTTTTTTAACAGTCGATTCTAAAATAGTTTATGAGGGAATGATTACAGGGAGTAATAAATTATATAGTCAATTATATCAACACAAAGGTAAAATAAATTTAAAAGATGCGGAAAATATTTTAGAAAGAAATCTTTTTCCAAACCAATTTATAAAATTTTTAAATGAAAATGGGTGTGAATATGGGAAAGTTGAAGGAAAAATAGAATGGAATAAAGAAAGTGGTAAAATAAAAAGTGTTTCAGATTTAGTTGTTAAATTATTAGATAAAGAGGAATATTCTAAGCAATATAGAATAGGAAGTAAAAAATTAGATAATTTTCTTGGAGTCTATCCTAGAGATATGGAACAATATCTTGCAGTTCAACACGGAATACTTAATCCAGATAATGAAATTACTTTTTTAACAGGTTCTCAAGGATCTGGAAAAACAATTTTGGGGTATACTACAAGTGTTGCATTAATATTAAAATATGATAAAGAATCAATGGAAAATATGGGAATTTCTCCAAAGAAAGATTCTTTTTTCAAACAAATTGTTTTGTTAAAACCCAATAATCCTATGGGTGGTAGAGATAGAGATGAGGGATTTCTTCCAGGAAATTTATGGGAAAAAATAAATCCTCGTTTAGTATCTTTCAAAAATGCTCATGAAGAATCATTATTAGGAAGATTTAGATTTAAAGAAATGATTTTAGACCCTCGAAAAGAAAATGATTATGGGAGAAAAAGAATAGAAAAAATAAAAATAAATGGATGGGGATATCTCCCCTCAAATAAAGAAGCAATAGATTTAACTTCTCCTGCATATTTAAAAGGACCTACTTTTACAAACAAAATTGTATTAGTTGATGAAGCACAAGATTTTACTTCTTATGAACTAAAAACAATTATTGAAAGATTGGGGATTGGAACAAAATGTATAATTATGGGTGACCCAATTCAATTTGATAATCCGAAATGTTCTGAAGATAATAATGGTTTAACAAGTTTGATAAAACATTTTCTTCCAAAACCTCAAACTTCTCTTTTCAATCTATCTAACCACTACAGAATTCAAAGTTCAGAAGATGCAAAAAGTTGCAAAGTTCGTAGATAAAAATTAAACTCTTTTTTGAAGTTTTAATCTTTCTAACTTATTTTGAACATCTGAAAT
>CAYPDP010000042.1:0-3124 GCA_964409555.1 Candidatus Woesearchaeota archaeon
AAAGAGGAAACATAGAATTAAAGAAAGTGGAAAGATGAAAACATTAAAAGATAAAGAAGCAAGAGTGAATTCTGAATTTAAATTTGAAAAAGTTTCAACTCAAGAAATAGATGGTATTTTTAGAGCATGTCATAACTTAATTTGGAAGAAAGAAACAATAAATCCAACGGATGCGTTTTATGAGTTTTGCAAGTTGTTTTTTATAAAATTAAAACAGGATAAAGATGTTCATACTGAATATATAAGCAAGGGGGGATCTCCACCACTTGAAGAATTTAAATTTTCTGAACAATGGATTAAAAAGCAAGGAGCAGTAAATCCAGTAAATTCTATTTTATTCAAAAAAGAATTACTCCCATTTTTAAAAAATGAAAGAGAAAATAAAGGTAAAAAAAGAATATTTGAAGATAATGAGAATATAAATTTACAATCAGCAACAATAAAAGAAGTAGTGAAGTTATTACAACATATTGATTTTTTTAATATTGATGAAGATTTAAATGGTCGAATGTTTGAAACGTTTTTATCAGCAACTGTTAGAGGAAAAGATTTAGGGCAATTTTTTACGCCACGAAATGTTGTTAAATTCATGGTCAAAATGGCTGATTTGAAAGTCAGTAAAAAAAAGGTTGATACTGTATTTGATGGGTGTAGTGGATCAGGGGGTTTCTTAATTGATGCAATGGCAGATATAGTTAATAAAATTAATGATATTCAAAGTTTATCAAATAAAGAAAAAGATAAAATTAAAGAAGAGGTATATCGAGAGCATATTTATGGTTCTGAAAAAAGTTTAAAAAATTCAAGAGTTACACGAATGAATTTATGGTTTCATGGAGATGGTTCAAGTAATGTTTATTGTTTAGACACCCTTGATAAAAATTTTAATTTTGATAAAAGTCTTTCTGATGAAAGAAAAAAAGAAATTATAGAATTGAGGGATAAAATCTTAAATGACAATCTTAAATTCGATGTTATTTTTACAAACCCTCCATTTTCTACAAAATATGAATGGAGTAAAAAAGATGAAAAAGAAATTTTAAAGGATTATGATATTAGCTATAAGGAATTAAATAAAGAAAAAGATAAGCGAGTTTCTTCTTTGAAATCTAATGTTATGTTTATAGAAAGATATTGTGACTTTTTAGAAAAAGGTGGAAAATTATTAACAGTAATTGATGAAAGTGTTTTGAATGCAGACCAAGAGAAATATTTTAGAAAGTATATTTTAAATAATTTTATTGTTAAAGCAGTTATTTCATTACCACGAAACACATTTACAAATACAGATACTGGAACTAAAACTTCAGTTCTATATTTAAGAAAAAAAATTAGTATTGATGAAGAACAACCACCAATTTTTATGGCTATTTCTGAAAATATTGGTCATAGTGATAGTGGAAAGCCTGAGCCTAACAAATGCGATTTATGGGATATTCTGAAAGAATACAAAAAATTTGAAGATGGAAATTAAAACATTTATCTTAAATGATACTAAAGAATTAGATAAACTTAGTTGCCATAGTCATGACCCTGAAGTTTTAGAATTAATTTCAAAATTAAAGAGTTCAAAATATAAAGTGCAATTAAAGAACTTATTATCTGAGAAAGTAATTTCAGGACCTATGGGATTTCAATTACATACATATGATTATGTTCCTGAGAATTATCCTGATGCAGTTAAATTATTACAAATTTCTAATATTAATAAATCGGGGAAAATAATTACTATTGAACGAGATAAATATATATCTAAAGAAAAAAATGAAGAATTAAAAAATTCACAAGTTAAAAAAAATGATTTAATTATTGCAAAAACTGGAACGATTGGGAGAATTGCCCTATTCCAAGAAAATTTCAAGGCAAATTTAAATCAAGCATTAGGAATAATTAGATTAAAAGAGATGAATAAATTGATTAAAATATCTCCTGATTTTATTCATTTATATCTAAATAGCTATTTTGCATATGAACAATTTATGAATTTGGGAGGTTATAGAGCAGGACAAAGTGGCTTATCTTTAAATGAAATTGGTTCAATTTATATTATTCTTCCTAATTTAAATACACAAAAAGAAATTTTAAATAGGATAAATCTTTTTAAAAATAAAATATCTAAAGAAATGAAAGAATATAAAAAATATATTCATAAATTAAATACTGTTCTTGATGAATACACTAATTTAGATTTAACAAATATCTCTAAAACATGGATTATTCCTAATGAAAAAATATTTGATAGAATAGATTGTTATTTTAATTCTCCACAATTAGAGAAAATACATAAAATAATTAACAAATTAGATAAAAATAATTTCGAAGTAATTGAGGCAAATAAATTAAATATAGTTCCAATTATGAATAAAGATGAACGAGAAGATAATAAAACTCATTTATTTAAGTATGTAGATATTGGAAATACTGAAAAAGATTTAGGTTGGATTTTAGGTTTTGAAGAAGATATTCTATTTAATCTTCCATCAAGAGCCAAAGAAAGAGTTAGTAAAAATGATATTTTAATTCCTAGACCAATTGGTTCTACACAAGGGATATTGAAAGTAACTTCTGAATATGATGGAGAACTATTTACTACTGGAAATATTCAAATTAGACCAAAAGATGAAGATGAAGCAATTTTATTATGGGTCATGTTAAAAAGTGATGTAATGCAAAAGCAATTCTTTTATTTGCAATCGGGATGTTCTCAACCTGAAATTTCGCCTAATAATTTCAAGAAGTATGTTTTATTTCCATTTCCAAAAGGAAAAATAAAAGAGGAAATAATTAAAAAATCAAGAATACATTATAATACAGCATTAGAACATAGAAAAAAAATAATTGATTTAAAATTTGAAGTTGAAAAAGCTTTTAAAGAAGAAATAAATAAATTATTATAAATTATTTTACGAAGTAAAATTCTATATGTCCGATAGGACTAGCCCCTTTCTCATCCGTTTTTGTTTTTTAATAGGGTCACTATATAGCAGTTATAGTGTATTAATACATTTAGGTAATTATGATCAAAGCCAAGTAAATGAAACTAAGATTATATATATTAATAAAACTTGTAAATTAGAATTAGAGGGTAGTAATACTTAACTAAAGGTATTTTGTCTTCTAATTT
>CAYPDP010000043.1:0-2983 GCA_964409555.1 Candidatus Woesearchaeota archaeon
ATAGAAATCTCCACTTTTAATCCTTTTTCTAGCTTCTTTTATTTCAAGGATTGTTTTTTGGCTTAATTTTGGTTGTTTTTCACACATCTTTGCTAAATATATAAGTTTTCTTACAAGTTCGTCGTAGCTCTCGCTTTTGTATTGTTTGAAAGCATCAAGTTGTTCTTTTGTTGTATTGTTTAGTCTTATTGTTGTTTCCATATACAAATGTATACAAATGTAGATTATTTAAATGTTTTGTTTTGAGTGATTACTTTCTGCGACCAATGTATTAGAGAGATGAGTCCGCTTTTTGTTTCTTTTTTCTAAAAAAGAAGGGGGAATTCTTTTTTTGTTTCTTTTTTTGAAAAGAAAATAGGGATTTCCGTCCTTTTGCCTTTTTTTTCTAAAAGAAGTTTTTAAGATTAATCGTTCTTAAAATAATCAACGCACTTTTCTAATAATTTCTCAAAATCATTTTCTTTTTGCCACCCTTTTAAAATAAATTCTCTTAATTTATTATGAGGTTCATATCCATAATCTTTAGCAAACCACAAATCTCTAAATTCAATATTTAAAAGGACACTTAATGCTTCTTTTAAATCTCCAGTCTTTTCTTTTCCAATTTGAGATTCTATTTTATCCCAATAAAATTTATGAAAATAAAGGTGCATTATTTCATGTCCACAAGTTTGTAATTGATGAGGTAATGAATAAAATAAAGAAAACATAAAAGATGGTTCGTCAGGATCATAAGGGCAAATCCCTGTAGTAGTCAAATATGCAAAAATGTTTTTATCAAATTTCTTTTTCATTAAAGTATCCATTCTTTTAAAAAATTCCTTTTCTATTTTATTCCAATATTCTTTTAAAGAATTAATTTCTAAAAGAACAAGTTCAGAATTCTGTAATTTTGATAAATACTTAGAGAGTTCTTCCTTACATTCTTCAAATTTTTTCCCTTCACAAATTTTTTTTATGTCTGGTTGAATTTTAAAATTTGCCCAAGAAGATTTCCAATTTGATTTATGCCAATGATTCCATAAATCTTTTTCTTTATCAAATTTAAATAGTACTTTAACCATTTTTGTTTAAACCTTTTATTTCTCTAAATTTTTTTATTCATAAATCTCTTGCTTGAAGTGTTCTTCTTCCATTTGCTTTTGCTCTTTTCAAGGCATCTTTAAGCAATTCTTCAACTCTTCTTTCTAAAGCTCTTCCAACTTCTTCTGCAACACTTGAAACAGAATTTTCTTTGTCTAATTCTTTAACAACTTTTTTTATATTACTTTTTACAATTAAACTCATTTTACCTCCCAGGATATTTTAATTAATCTAATACAATATATCTTGATTTGATTATTGTTTTTCTTCTCGCAACATCAAATTTATAATAATCTTTTTTTGTTTTATTTTCTAAATCATCTCTAAATATTTTAATTTTTTCAGAAGTGTTCATAAATCCTTCTAAATGAATAAAGGAAATTTTTGATAAAAATTTATAATTAATATTCATTTTTTTTATTTTCTTCAGGTTTCATTAAAGGAAATATGACTCCCTCTCGAATTGGTTTATCAATTAAATAAGAAAAGAGTCTTTCAGAAACTCCAAAACCACAAGTCGGAGGCATACCATATTTTAATGCTTCAACAAATCCTTTATCATGTTCTTGAGCTTCGGCGTCTCCTTTTTCTTTTAATTTCATTTGTTCTTCAAATCTTTTTTCTTGATCTAAAGGATCATTTAACTCAGAATAACCATTTCCGAGTTCAGTTCCAGCTATAATTATCTGGAATTGCTCAACTTTTCTCAAATCATTTGAATTTCTTTTTGCAAGTGGCGAAACTTCTACTGGCTGTCCTGTTAAAAATCCAGGACCTGAAAGTTTCTTTCTGCAATATTTCCATAAAATATCTATAAGTCTCCATTTGTCAATTTTATTATCATATTTTATTTTTAGTTCATCAAGTTTTTTCTTAATAATTTTTTCATTAGCAGAATATATTTCAACCCCTGTATTTTTCTTAATAGTTTTTTCATAATCATAAATTTCCCATTTTTTTCCAAAATCAACATCATATCCTTGACTTTTAAATTTTAAAGTTCCGAGTATTTCTTTAGCAATTTTTTTATAAAGTTCTTCAACAAGTTTCATTCCGTCCTGATAATTAGCATATGCCCAATAAAATTCCATTTGAGTATAATCCTGTAAGTGCTCCATATCCATTCCTTCGTTTCTGAATTGTCTTCCTATTTCAAATGTTTTTTCAAATCCTGCAACCATTAATTTTTTTTGCCATAATTCTCCCATAGATATTCTCAAAAAAACATCCATATCCAAAGCATTATGATGAGTTTTAAAAGGTGTTGCAGCTGCTCCTCCAGCACTTGTTTCTAAAACAGGAGTTTCAACTTCAATAAAATTTTTTTCAAGAAGAAAATTTCTTATAATATTCCAAAATTTAGATTTTTTTATGAAAATTTCTTTAACTTCTTTATTCATTAAAATATCTAAATATCTTTTTCTATATTTTTCATCTTCATTTTTTAATCCGTGCCATTTTTCTGGTAAAGGTAAAATTGATTTGCTTAATAATTTATTTTTTTTAATTAAAATTGATTTCTCGCCAGTTTTTGTTTTTATTATTTTTCCTTCAATTCCAATAAAATCTCCTGAATCAATATATTTCTTGAACATTTTAAAAACATCATTTGGAGTTTCTTTATCCTGAAAAACAATTTGGATTTCTCCAGAATTATCTTTTAATTTACAAAAAGCTATTTTTCCTAAATCTCTTTTTGTCATAATTCTTCCAGCAGTCTTAACCTTTGAATCAATTTTTAAATTTAAACATTCAGAAATATTTTGTTTTTTATCGTATTTATTTGGATAGGGGTTTATTTTCTGCTTTTTAATTTCATTAAGTTTTTTTAATTTATCAGCAATTATTTGTTCTTCACGACCCATTATATTTCTATTAAATTAAGATTTATAATCTTTAC
>CAYPDP010000044.1:0-2948 GCA_964409555.1 Candidatus Woesearchaeota archaeon
TTTAAAAGAATAAAAACAGATTAATAAATATATTGTATTCAAAAAAATAATTTTTTAAAATTAAATTTTTCTTAATTTAATTTGCTCGTTAAGCCATTTTTGCCATTCCGGAAAAACCCTTTCAGATAAAGGCAAACCAATTTCAGACCTAACTTTATCTGAAATTTTATGGAAAGAATCATTTGAAAGAACATTAAATTCTGCTTCTAATAATTTTTCATTATTTGCTTTTTGAGACATCTCAAATATTTCTTTTTTAATTTTTGCCCTTAACAAAATATTATCATAAACAGCGTCCCAATTTCCAGCCCATCCTTTAACATTAGAAGCAATATTTTTAATTATTTCACTATCCCCATTAATCAAATCTTCAGTTGGTTCTAATTCATCTTTTTCAACATTATATCTTAATAAATCAACAAAACCTTTTTCTTCCAAAGGATCTCTTTTCCAGTGTTTTCTTACTTCAGTAATTTGTAACAAACGCCTCCAAGAATGCATCCCATCAGGAGATTTTATTGGATTTGCAACAGCAATAATATCTGTTGCCTTAAAACTCGTTGCAGGAACTTCTAAATCATTAACAACTCTATCAAAAACACCATAAGGGCTTGCTCCATGAATTGTTCCTGCAACAACATTCGCCAAAGCTCCGACTCTCATTGCTTCATAAAGTGCTTTTGCCTCAGTACTCCTAACTTCTCCTAAAATCAAAGAACTATCTCCCAATCTTAGACTAGTTCTAATTCCATCTTCTGCAGAAACTTCTGTTGTTGTTTTTAACAATGCCGAACGAACTTTCATCCTCAAAATATCATAATTCAATTTTCTTAATGATTCAACAGGAAGTTCTAAAGAATCTTCAATAACAATAATTCTATATTTTGAGAGTATCTCAAGTATCAAACTTCCGAGCAAAGAAGTTTTACCACTTGACCTAGTTCCTGCAACTAACAATGTTCTTGAGCCATCAATCAAAAAACTCAAAAGCCCGGCAGCCAAAGGATTTATCATTTTATTTTTTATAAATAATGGAAGAGTCCAAGGGTCTTCCCTATGTTTTCTCATAGAATAAGCTAATCCATCAGGAGATAAAGGCCTTTGAATTATAGCTATTCTCGCTCTCATCTTACCAATCTCTAATTGAGTATCTAAGACAGGATTCGCCTCATCCAAAGGTCTTCCAGAAATCATTCTAAATTTTGCTGCCCAAGAATCAGCATCTTCGTTACTGGGAATAATATTTGTATAACATTCATCAAATTCTTGATGCCTTACAAAAATAAAATTCCTTGAAATAGGTGCATTCAAAGAAATATCCTGGAGATTTTTATCCTGAAGTAAAACCTCAATAAGTCCAAATCCAATAGTATGTCTTACTAAAATTTTCGCAAGAAGATTTAAATCAGAATAATCTAAATTAATCCCTTTAGTTTGTGCAAGATCTTGAAGTAAATCTTTAGATATATTAAAAAAAACTTGTCTTGTTCTTTCAGGGTCTGTAAATTCCTCTGCCTTTGGTTGATGTTCTATCAAAACATTTCGAGCCAAATTCAAAAGCATATTATAATCTTCACTTAAAGAATTTTCAGGAGGAGATAAATGATATATTAATTTAGACTCACCTTTTTTCTTCAAAATAGTAACTAAAGACTCATCATAAGAATTATCAGAAATTTTATATTGATCAACTATTTCTGAATCTTCAGGAAGATCTGAAACAAGTCTCGTAAAAGTAAAATTAGGAATAACTTCTGGTTTGAAAATTCTATGATATATTTCTCTTGTACCAATTTTATAATCTTTGACATATTTCAAAGATTCTTGAATTATTTGAGTTTTTTCAATCAAATCCAAAATTTTTTTAATAAAATGTATATAATTCAAATAATCTTGTTGTAATTCTTTTGGTTCTTTAGAAATTTTTTCAAGAGTAATTTTAGATTCAATAAAAATTTTCTTAAGTTCATGATACGCCATGATAGGATCTTTTTTCAATAAAAAAAGAAAAGAAAAAACTTCATTATATCTTTTAGAAAAAAACTGCTCTCCAAAAGCACCAGGAGATAACTTTTCTTGAGATAAAATTCTATCTTGTTTAATTAAAAAAACATACAATTGAGCTATTTCTTGGAGTATTAAAGTTTCCTTAGAATCATAATTATAATTTTTCTGTTGAACTAAAACAATTCTTGATACATTAGAATTTTCAATCAAATCATCAATCACCCTTTCCATAATATCTGGAAAATCAGAAATATTTGGTACGAAAGGAGCTCCAACATAATTAATATAAATGACATCTTCTCCAGCTTCTCTTCTTACTTCATAAGAATATAATTTAGCCCCTTTTTTGAATTCCATTTTATAATTAAGATAAAATAAAAAGTGGAGATGAGTTTAAAATATTTTGTATAAAAAAGTCTAACTCAAATCCAAATTATATAACCCTTGAACTTCTTTATCTGAAAGACTTCTATTAAATATCATTACTTCGTCTATTGTTCCATTGAAGTAAGAATTTAATATGTTTAAGTTGTTGCTTCTACCTATTGAGGTAGTAACAGCAGCATCTGCAAAAAGTGCAGAAATAGTTCCTTGACTTGCTCCATTCACAAACCCTTCTAAAGCATTGCCATTAAATACTAATGCTACATATGACCACTTATTTGTTAAAAGGTTAAAGAAGACTGGAGAAGTTGTGATTCCGTCTCCAACTCTTACCTCCCAATTATTGCTGCCTGAATTACCAGTTCTAATCGTTAGCTCTCTCACATCAGTTTGAAAATCGGCTTCTCCAACAATTGTTGCAAATTGGTTTTGACTGCTAGTTGGATTAACCCATACTATAACTGTAAAATTAGTGTAGTTTGATGAATCATGAGGAGTATCTATATAATCATCAATTCCATCAAACTTACAAGCTTTTCCATATTTTCCTGAAACAG
>CAYPDP010000045.1:0-2799 GCA_964409555.1 Candidatus Woesearchaeota archaeon
TAATGGGTTTAAACAGCTTTGGAGAAAATAAATAATTTTTAAAATTGAAATAAAACGACACATAGGGTTCAGAAAGAATGAATAAAATGAATGGCCTAAAGTATTTTTTTAAAGAATAAAAAAATAATGAGAAATTTCAGAGTTTATGAAAAATATAAGTTAATGTGAAAAAAATTTTTACCTAATCTGTTGTTGCTTGATAGAATGAAGTGAGATATTTATTTTAATCTTTCTTTTCAAAGTTAGGAGAAAATAATTAATATATTGGAGAGATAAATTTTTTTGTCTCTTTTTTTTTAAAAAAATAGGAGATTCCTTTTTAGTTTGTTTTTAAAAAAAAGTCTCCATTAAGTTTATTAAATTAAATTTCACAAATATATTATGGAAAAAGAATTAAAACCAACAAAAAGCGAACTTTTAGTTAGTCCAGAACAAAAAGAAAAATGGACTAAAGAAAAAAATAAAATTTCCAAACAAAAAATTAATCCCTTATTAGAAGAAATATATAATTCTAAAAATTTATCAAATTCATTAAAGAAAAAAATTCTCATATCAAGAATTGAAATAATTAAAGAAGAACATTCTTATCATTCTAAAAAATATCCTCTCCCAACAGTCTTATCTAATGATCTTTATATTGGAAGAAACAAAATTGATGCATTAATTAAAGAGGAATTAAAAGATTTTACTTACAGAAAAGAAATTCATGACTGGAAAGAAACAGGAAGAAAGGAAAAAATAATGAAAGAATTATAAAAAAATATTGAGGGCAAAAGAGGAAAAGATATTTAGAACAAATTATCTTTTAAGTGGAAATTTTAATGATGTTAGTAGAAATTCTTGGAGAATTTTTAAGAAAATAGTGGGGGATAAAAATTATAACTTAATAAAAAAAGAGTTAAAGAAAAGATGGGAAAGGGGAGAATGGATTAATTGTATTGGCAATGCAAGTAGTTATTTTTTTGATAATAAAGTTATGGAATTTAGAAAGAAAAATAAGCCAATTAAAAAAAGTAAAGACTGTATTTACTGTGGAAAAAGATTTTATCCGAGCCTTCTTTCTGCCAATTTAGTAGAATATTATCCTATAAAGAAAAGTATTTTAGAAATTGATTATTGTAATTCTTGTTTAGCTTCAGCTTTTTGGGGCATTTACAAAGACGAAAAATCAGAACATGAAATGCTTATTGATATAAAAGAATTAGTTGATCGTTTAGGCTTTATTCCAAATACTTCTTATTTTAGGAATACAAAATTCTTAAAAAATTTGCCAAAAGATAAATTCCATGAAGTGATGAAAATTTTAATAAATATCTCTCCTTATTCTGAAGACCAAAGAGCTTTTGAATTTCCTTATACAAAACCAAAAGAAGGTTATGATACATATAAGGATAAATTCGGAAATTGGTTAAGAGTATTAATTCTTGCAGGAATTTTAGAAGGATATGTAAGAAAAACGGCAAGAGGAACTTTTTGTCTCGCAGAAGATGGAGATCTTTGTCTTTCTATGAAAGAAAAAGCAATAGATGATTGGTTATTCAGAAATTCTCTTAAACATGATAAAGAACCAAAATATCCTAAAGATGATAAATTTAATCCTAAAGGAAATTTGAGAGCAGATTGGAAAGTCAGAGATTTTTATATAGAATATTTTGGATTGGCAGGTTCAAAAGATTACGATAAGAAAACTGAAATAAAGAAAACTCTCTGTTCTAAACAAAATATAAAACTAATTGAAATTTACGAAAAAGATATTTCAAATTTAAATAAGAAATTAAATATTTTATTAAAATAAGAATTGGCTACATAAAAGCTTAAAACACAGCATTTCATTTTATAGGCATGAGCAATAATGAATTTCATAAAAAAGCCTCTGCTCTTGCAAAAAAAGAAGGAAAAAAATTAATGAATATTAAAGAATTTTTTGGAAAAAATGTAAAACAGTCTAAACAAATGTCTGAAAATAATTATGAAGGATTTAAAGAAGCATGGAATCAAAATTTAGACTATTATAATAGCAAAAATAATCTGCTAATTGCTTTTCTTCTTGCTGTTTTCTCTACTCTTTTTATTCAAGTAACCTTAAATATTTTAGAAAAAAATTTAACAGAGAGAATATTTTCCTTTTCAATTTTTGGAATAATGATATTTTCTTTTGTTATCTCAATTTATCTATTAATAATTCTTATAATAGATAGATATCAAGTGGACAAACATATCAGAAGAAATGAGAAAGGTATGAAAAAATCTTTGAAAATTAAAAAAGATTCTGAAAAAAGAATTAAAAATTTAGAAAAAATAAATTCAAAATAATTTTTAGCAAATCTAAATAATAATAAATTAAAAGATAGTAATTAGGAAAATTTAAATAGATACTAAAATTAATTTTTTATATATCTAAAATAAAATTTAAAAAAAATGAAAATAGGAATTATAATAAATACCAATAAACCTGAAACAGTTTGGAATGCTTTTAGATTTGCAGTTACATCTTTAAAAGAAAATCATGAAACAAGTATTTTTTTATTAGGAGAAGGGGTAGAATTAGAAGAAATAAAAAATGAAAATTTTAATTTGAAAGAACAAATTGATTTATTTATTGAAAATAAAGGAGAGATATTGGCTTGTGGAACTTGTTTAGAATCGAGACATAAAGAAGGAAGCAATGTTTGCCCTATTTCAACTATGAATGATTTGTTAAAATTAGTAGAAAAATCTGATAAAATTCTCACATTTGGTTAAGAGTAAAGATTATAAATCTTAATTTAATAGAAATATAATGGGTCGTGAAGAACAAAT
>CAYPDP010000046.1:0-2680 GCA_964409555.1 Candidatus Woesearchaeota archaeon
AGGATATAAACTAAGAGTTGGAGAATATAGACTTATTATAGATATCGAGCATACTATTAAAATTTTGAATGTTGTTAAAATAGGAAATAGAAAGAATATTTACGGCTAAAAAAGTCAGCCCCTAACGAAAACAAATGCCCTTTCAAATACATTACTCACTCAAAAAAATATTATTTCCAAAAACAAAGAATTTACGTCTCAAATTCAAATTTTTTTTATTCATTTTCACCTTTTTTCTTTATTTTAAATTTTTTGTAAATTAGCTCGGACACTATTCGAGCTAAGCCATAATTTTATATTTTTACACCTAAATTATTCAATAAATAATAATAAATTGAAATTATCAAAATAAGTAAAAATATTATCAAAATCCAAAAATATTTTTTCTTGTGTTTTTTATGTTTTTTTCGTTCTTTATGTGAAACAACATCTAAAAGTTCATCTCCAAAATAAATTGAAAGAAAAGTTCCTATTCCAGAAATTATTATTATCAACCAGTAAGGAAAAGGATTTGTTAGTATTAATTTTAGCAAACCTAATAAAAATGTTCTCTCATAAATTGAAGAATAAAATAATAATGAAATTATATTTAATGAAATTGCAATTATCCAAACAAAAATTTCTGAATAAATCATTCTTACTTTAGTTAGTAATCTTATTGGAAAATCCAGCAAAAAACCCGCATCTGCAATAGGGGTTCCCAAAACAAATAAAGACCAAGTTAGAAAAGTTACAAAAAACCCATCTTTAAATCCATAATATTTCATTGTAAAAAAAAGATAAATAATAACAATTAAAAAAATAAATAAGAATCTTTTTAGAACATTCTTCTTTGTTTTATGATTCAAACATTCCTTAATTGAAGGATTACATTTATTCATTTATTTTTCCTCTTTTATATTAAAAATATTTATAGTATATAATTATTTTACAAACATTATTTTTAAATCTTCTGAATGTTTGTAAATAAATAAATGAAATTCATAAAAATATAAAAACTCTTTAAATAATATTTAATAAAGATGCCGAAAAATAAATCAAAAGGAAGTAAAGCAGAACGTGAATTGTTTCAGAAATTTATTGATAGTGGAATTTATAGAGTCATCAGAGTTGCAGGAAGTGGGACAATGGATAAGGCTGATTGTGATTTAATTGCAGGGAAAAAAGGAAACAAATATTGTATTGAAGTAAAGTCCAGCAAAAAACCTGTAAAATATATAAGCAAAGAGCAGATAAATAATTTTGTAGTTTTCTCTGAAATTTTTGGGCTCAAACCAGTTATTGCATTAAGATTTAATAGAAAAGGTTGGTTTTTTCTTCATCCTAAAAATTTAAAAGATACTGGGAAAAATTTCGCAATTTCTCTTGAAAATGCAAAAATAAAAGGAAAAAGATTTTCTCAATTTTTCAAATGAGAATTTGATAGTTATTTTAAGATATAATAAATAATTAAAAGGATTGTTTATTATTAACATCATGAATTCAAAAAATTATATACTTGCTTTCTTAATATTAATCTTAATTCTTTCAAATATTTCTGCATTATGCACTGAAGGACAAATTAATATTAACAATGCTTCTGTAATAGAATTGGATAATTTATATGGAATTGGGTCTGTAAAGGCAGATTCAATAATTAATTCAAGACCTTTTAGTTTTGTTGATGATTTAATAAATGTTAATGGGATAGGAAAAATAACTTTAGAAAAAATACAAAACCAAGGATTGGCTTGTGTGGATACAGAAATTGAAAAGCAAAATAAAACAAAAACTGAACAAGCAAAAGTGCAAAATGAAACTAAGATAACATTAAAAATTCAAAAAGAAATAACAAATAAAAATAATGATTCTAAAGAAATTAAATCTAAAACTAATCTTTTAGAAACAATTAATCTAAATACAAAAGATATAAAAAGTAAAAATAATATTAAAATTTCAGGCAAAGATAAATATGCAGTATATGGACTTATTGGGTTTGTTATTTTACTTATATTTTTATTTGCATTAAAATTTAGAAAAAAGAATTATAAAAATGAGTTTGGATAAAGAAAAAATTGAAGATTCAAAAGGAATAAGAGCAATAATGATACTTGAAGTTTTAGGAAGACCTCCAGAACATCTTACAGAAACTCTTAAAAAATTAGCAAAGGAGATTGATGAAGAAAAAGGTGTTGATGTTAAAGAGAAGAAGATTAATGAACCTATTTTAATGAAAGACCAGAAAGAATTTTATACTAGTTTTATGGAAATAGAAGTTGAAGTTGAAGAGATACTTATTTTAGCTATTTTAATGTTCAAATATATGCCTGCACATATTGAAATAATTACACCTGAATTAATAATTCTTTCAAATAACGGATGGAATGATGTTCTTAATGAATTAACAAGAAGACTTCACGGGTATGATGAAATGGCAAGAGTTTTACAAGCTGAAAAAAATATTCTTGAAAAAAAATTGAAAGGAAATTTAGGAAATTCGAAGGAAGAGGGGAAATAGAGGAAGAAGTTTTGTGATAGGGAGAAATAAAGGTAGGATTTTTGGGAGAAAGATAAATAATTCTGCAAAAAGAAAGTGGAATAAAAAAGATTATTTAAGAATAGGTAAAAAAAAAGTAGATGTAATATATGTTATACTCAATTCAAAAAATATTTTTCTTAATGTAATGAATATAGGCTTTCT
>CAYPDP010000047.1:0-2663 GCA_964409555.1 Candidatus Woesearchaeota archaeon
GCGGAATGGAGACGAAGTCGGAATGACCTCGTGAGTTTTTTCGTAGAAAAAATTTCCCTGAAAGGCGGAGCGTAATGCAATGAAGCGGAGTTTAAATCTTTGTTATGTCTGTCGGAATGAAATGGAGACTAAGAGATAGTTGCAAACGGTTTTTGCTGAAAGCAAAAAATCTCGCAGAGTTAAAATCACTTTTCTTAGGGGGCCGTATTTGACGCGCGCGATTTAGTTGCTCAAGATTTTGTAGCTCAGTTGTCTATTTCTCTAGGTTTTCCCATTCCCCCAAGATAATTTCTAAAATAAACTTGCTCTCCTCTGAAAAAAATTACTTCTTCCCCTACAAAATCTTCAAGATTACCTTTCCAATAATTTTCATATTTAAAATCCCCTTTTTCATAGTGATTAGGGCCTCTTACTGGAAATTCTAAAGGTGCATTTCTTAAGCATTTCTTTAAAAAAGAAAAACATTTCCCAGATAAATACTCTTTTCCCTTAATCATTCCCCCTCGATAGGACATCGACCAAACCAATTTTTCTTTATAAAAAACGAGTTCTTGTCCAGTATCAACAATAGAGCCAAAATATTTATCTTTGTAAATCCAATCTCTTTCTTTGTAAATATATTCCTTACTCTTATCTAAGCTAATTCTTGGTATAGTAATTACTGAAGCAAATGTTTTCTTTTTAGCTCTTTGTAAAAATTTTTCTAAATTTTGATTATTCATTTTTCTCCGTGATGAAAAAACATTTTATATTTAATTCCTTTCTTCTCACATTCTTGGGCAATTTCACTCTCAAGATTATTCCAATATCCCTTATTTTTTGAAAGTCCAAGATATAAATCCTCTAATTCGGGTTTATTTTTTTTAATGAAATTTAAAATCCTTTCTTTATTATTTGCTCTTATGTTTAAATTTTCAAACATAACTTCTCCAACATATTCTTTAGTGGAATCTAAAAGAGAAGATATATCTGAAATTTCTGGGAAAATTGGAGAAACAAACAAATAAGTTTGTATTCCTGCCTCATCAAGTTTTTTTAATATTTCAATTCTTTGGTTGGGAGATGCTACATAAGGTTCTAATTCTTTAGCAAGTTTTTCATCAAAAACTCCAATTGAAACTCCAACCCTTAAATTCTTGAATTCTTTTAATAATTCTATATCTCTTAAGACAAGAGGAGATTTTGTTAAAATTTCTATTTTTGGCTGTGCTTCCAATAATTTTTCTAAACATCCTTTAGTGATTTGATATCTTGATTCTAATGGCTGGTAGGGGTCTGTAACAGAACCAAATAAAATTAATGAATCTTTTGGAATTTTTGAATGATTTATTGTTTCTGGAGCATTAATTTTAATATCTACAAATTTCCCCCATTCTTCTTCGTTGTGTCCTGTAAATCTTTTCATAAAATCCGCATAACAATAGATACAAGCATGTTGACATCCAGTATAAGGATTTATCACATAATCTGCTTCAGGTAATTTACTTTTTATTATAATTGATTTTGTTTTTATTTCTCTTATTTTCATCTTAGTATATTCCTTCTTAATTGAGTAAAAAATCTTTGATAAATGTTTGTTCCTGCTAGTTTTGATAATTTATCCTTTGTTAAATCTCCAAAAATACAATATTCTTGTGGTTTTCCTTTTGAGTCATAAGACCAAGGATTTGATAAAAGTAATCCTTGATTTGATATATTTAGAGAAGTAAATATTTTTCCAACTAATTCTCCCTTTATCGAAGGAGTTATTTTTATTTTAGGTTTTTCATATTTTGTCTCTAAATTTTTATAAATTTTTAGAGTGTTGTTAATTTCTCTTTGATTTAATGACAAATCGACTCTTGAGATTCCTCTTCCTGATTCTGAAAATCTCATCAATAATAATCTATCAATTTTTGATTGATTTAAATTTAGATATATTTCTTCAATTATTTCTGGAGCAGTATTTGGTTTAATAAGTGGAGTTTGAGCCATTGTTTCAATTCCTCTTTCTGAAACTTCTTTTGCTAATTCAAGATTATGTTTATTATAACCAACAGGTCTATCTGGGAAAGATTCTCTTGGAAAGTGATAGGTGAATCCTACCTCTGAAACATATTTTGCAAGTTCTTCCAAATCGACTCTTTCTAAACCTTTCCCCGTACTTGTAACAGATATCATTTCTCTTCCGAATTTTTCTGAAAGAACTTTCAGAATTTCTATATTTTCCAAATTCCACAAGGGCTCACCACCAGAAAAATCTATTTTAATTGACTTAGAATCTAAATTTTCAATAACTTTTAATTTATCTTCTAAAGAAAGGTCTTTTGTTGAACTATTTGCATCCAAACAGCAAAAAGAACAGGTGTAAGGACACTTGTTTGTTATATTCCAAATTATTGGTGTTTGTATCATTTTGATTTTTTCAAGAATTAAGCATCTTGAGGTGCTAACACCTCATAATAAAAAGAAAGTTGCTCAAGTTTATAAATCTGCCTATACCGACGACAACGAGTGCGCGTCTTCTTTGGGGGTGGAAGAAAAGTGATTTTAATTAGATATAACATTGAGATTTAAAGACTTTCAATTCATTGAAAGCACGAGCGGAATGGAGACGAAGTCGGAATGACCTCGTGAGTTTTTTCGTAGGAAAAATTTGGGAAATTTCAGCAGGAAATTTCCTT
>CAYPDP010000048.1:0-2462 GCA_964409555.1 Candidatus Woesearchaeota archaeon
TGTATCAATAGTTATTGTTCTTAAATCTGTTTGGTTTAAATTAGCTGAACTATCTGTTGTAAAAGTTTGATAAGTATAAGTTCCATTATCTAAATTAGCTGTTGAATTTTTAGTTTGATTAATATATAAATTCCATTTATCTACATCATATTTATTTAAATTAGACATATATAAATTTTGAATTTCATCTAAAGTTAAACTTCTATTATAAATTCTAACTTCATCAATCTCTCCATCAAAATTTCTAATATTTGTTCCATCCCAATTACTAATATCTACTTCTCCAGTTGTAATTGTTGGGTCAGTTGTTCTTGAAACACTTGTTTTTAATTCTCCATTAATATATATTTTTGCATTAGTTCCATCATAAGTTTCTACTAATTGAGACCAAACTCCAGTTGAAGTAAAAGGAGTAGAAGCAATATTATATGTTCCATCCATTCCAAGATATAATCTATCATTATACATTCCCATATCAAAAGCATAACTTGAACCACTTAATTTCTGAATAATTCCGTGGTCTCCACTTGTTATTCTCGGATTAACCCATGCTACTAAAGTATAATATTGAACATCTAATGAATTACTATCTGGAATTACTATTTGATTACCTGAATTACCACCAGCAGAATGAACTCCCCAACCATATTTTCCAGAAGAATTATGAGTTATTCCTCCAGTCATAGTTCCATTATTTGAATATTTTGAAACATCAACTACCTGAGTTTCATTTTCTCCTATAAGAGAATTATTATTTAAATTCATCATTAAAACTAAACTATCATCATATAAAGTATAATTTGTTCCATTCCAATTATAAATAACATTTGATAAATCAGTTGCATTAGTAATTGAAACATTTACTATAACATTAGTTTTATTTTGAGTTATTGCATTTGCAGGAGTTGGACTTACAAATGAAACATTAATACTTGTAGGGTCTATTATATAATCAAATTGAACTCCTGAACTATTTATATTAATAATTTTTAAATCAAAAGTATCTGAACTTCCATTATAATTTGTTAAAAATAAATCATACCATTTTTCTGAATTAACATTATAAAAAGTATCAATAAGATTTGTTTTATTTTTTTCATAAACTTCTATATTAGAACTTCCATTAATTCCTCTACCATAAAACTTTATATCATTTGAAGAAGTTAAATTCTTTTCAAAAGTTATTCTAACATATTCATTATTATTTATTTTCTCACTCCAAATATTATCTTTTTGAGAAACATTAGTATAAATATCACTTATAAAAATTTTATTAATATCTAAATGTTTTGCTTTAATTATTTCAATAGTTGGGTCTATAATTAAATTCCAATTTCCATTTTTTCTTCTTCTAAAATTAGATTTAAATTTTGTAATATTATAGGTAGAACATTCAGTGCTTCCTGTTGGAATTGTTGAATTAGTAATTGAACAAATATATTTTATTCTTGTAATATTGTGTCCTTGAACATTTCCAAAAATAAAAACTGTTTTATTCATTTTTACTTTTGAAAAATCTTTAAGCATATCATCATAAGAAATAGAAACTTCTCCATTTAATTTATATTTATTTCTTTTTATTCTTATTCTATTTAATTTTAAATTATTTCTATTAACTTCTTCAATTCCAATATATTTTATATTATTTTTTAAATTTGTTGAAATGTTCAAAACATTAAATCCAGTTTTATAACTATTTCTATTTACTTTTTTAATCCAAGCATTTTTTCTAATTGAAGGAGGTATTTGATTCCAATGATAGATATTTCCATTTTTCATAACAAAGAAAAGTTTATATTTTACATTCCAAGAACTTTTCTGAACTTGTAATCCATCTGTTGAAGAAATATTTAATCTATAATATTCTTTAATAGGTTTAATTTGAAAAATAGCAAAATTATTAAAACCTTTTAATTGAGATAATTCTAAATTAATATTCTTTTCAGAATAATTATAAGCTAAAAAAATACCTCCTAAAATTAAAATTATAAATAAACTTATTCCTCCAAATATAAATAACTTTTTTTTATCCATTTCATTTTATCCTTGTTCTATTATTGCAGAACCATTATCCATTATGTATCTTGAACAAGCAGTATTAAGACAAAATTTATTATTTGAAATTAAAGTAATGTTTTTAGAAAAGTTTTGATTTTCTGCAAATACATTTGTTTGATTAATAAAAGCAACATTTGTTAAAGAAGTATGACTTCCAGTTGAATATAAAGTATCAGTATAAGTTTCATTAAATGTTTGATTATCATATTTATTAGTTATCCCTTCTGCTAAATTATCTGTTGTTTTTCCTCCAAACCAATTATTAATAAAAGTTGTAAGCCAAGATTCTAAAATAGTTAAAGTTCCTAAATTATTTTGGAGTTGAGTTGTATTAATTGAAATAAAAGGTTTGCTTGTAATGTTAGTCCAATCAGATATTGTTCTATTAGTAAGGGGTAAATCAG
>CAYPDP010000049.1:0-2223 GCA_964409555.1 Candidatus Woesearchaeota archaeon
TTTTATTTCAATTTTAAAAATTATTTATTTTCTCCAAAGCTGTTTAAACCCATTATTATCTAATTCCAAATTTAATAATTCATCTGCAATTTGTTGAAATTCATCTTCTCTTGAAACATGTTTGTAAGTTATTTTATCAAAATTTTCTTGTAGTTTTTGAACTTTTAAAAATAAAGGCAATAATTTTTCATTTTTAACTCTATATTCCCCTAATAATTGTTTAACAACTAATTCAGAATCCAAGAAACAAGTTATTTCTTTTTCAGTATGTCTTAAAGATAATTGCAAGGCTTTAATTAAAGCTTCGTATTCAGCCATGTTATTTGTAACTCTTCGGCCGATAAATTGACTATATTTTGTTAAAATTTTTCCATCTTCTCTGATTAAAACTCCTATTGCTCCTGGCCCAGGATTTCCTCTGCTTCCACCATCTGAATTTGTATATATCACCTTATTTTATTTATTTTATTTAAATATGAAGAACCTTGAAAGTCTTAAATCCCTGAAATCTTTCAGGTTTTATCTGAACGTTTTTTATTTGTGAATGTTTTGGACCTTTTTTACATAGTTCCATCATTTTATTAACATTTTCCGGGTCTCCTTCTAAAAAAATTTCAACTCTTCCATCTTCTAAATTTCTCGTAAATCCTTTTAAATTATATTTTTCAGCATTTTCTTTGATAAACGACCTGAAAAAAATCCCTTGAACTATTCCACTAATGTATAATCTTACTGATTTTTTCATTTTATTATAAGTTGTCTAAAGGGCTTTTTATATTTGATATATCTTTGTTTGAAACATGCGTGTATATTTCAGTAGTTGAGATATCACTGTGTCCTAAAAGTTTTTGAATATGTCTTATATCTGTTCCTGAATCAAGTAGATGTGTTGCAAAAGAATGTCTCAACATATGAGGATGAATGTTTAATCCGATTTTTTTCCAAGAACGTTTAAGACTTTTTGAACAGATTTTTGAGTGTATTTTCCTTTTCTTCCTTCAAGAATATATTCTGTTTTAAAAATATTGTTGCTATAATATTTTAATAAGTCTAATCTGAGATTTTCAGAAATCAAAGTAATACGATCTTTTTTACCTTTACCTTTTCTTACATATAAGATGTTCTTCTCAAAATCAATATCTTTTCTTTTTAAATTCAATAATTCAGAAAGTCGAAGTCCAGAAGAATAAAGTAATTTAATTATTAAAATATGTTTTATATTATTTGTTGTTTCAAGAAGTTTTTTAATTTGTTCTTTGCTTAAAAGTTTAGGAAGAGTTTTTTCTTTTTTCTTTATTGGAACTTCTTCAGTTGTAAATGGTTTTTTTAAAATCTCTGAAAAAAAGAATCTTAAAGAAGCATATTGCAATCTCATAGAATTAACTGATAAATTGAGTGTTAAAAGATAAGACTTAACTGCATAATTGTTAAGATTAAGCCTACTTTTATCAATAAAATATAAGAATCTCTTAACATTATAATTATATGCTTTGATAGTCTGATTACTAAATCCTTTGAGAACACAAATATTGTCTAACTCTTTAAGATATTTTTCATGCGAATTAGTATAATCCATATTAGAACTTTTAAGATGAAATTTTATTTAAATATATGTCAATACTTTTGAGTGTAAATAAAAATATTTGAAAAAGTAGGTTTAATATATGTTATACGCAATATTACTCGGACACATGTAGATAATCATCTAAGAAATAAATACCCAAACTCTTTTTCTGTTCTTCAGATTTTGCACCAATCAAAACGCTCATTGAATCTATATCTTCTAAAACTCGCTGAGCTAAACCTTCTTCAAATCTCCCATTTGGATTAATTCCCATTATACCTTTAATTATGTTTTTTTCCATTTCAGGAAATAATCTTTCAAATCTATATGATACTTGAATTCCATCTAATGATGGAACAAGATTATTTCTGTTCAGATTTAATGCAACAACATAATTAAGAAATTTAGTGAAATCAGGTTTAGCATATCCTTGACCAAATGGAGTTTCCATTCTTCTATCGGCTTCTACCTCAAAATACATATCTCCATTTGCAGGATAACGTGCAAAATCTAATCTTAATTCTTCCATAATATATGGAGAGTTTGGGTGTTTTATAAACTTTACGATAGTAACATGTGTCCTGCGTCATACTGTCGACTTCGTCGATTTTTTCTTGCAGAAAAAACGTATAACAAGGATTATGAGACTACGCCTTACA
>CAYPDP010000050.1:0-2132 GCA_964409555.1 Candidatus Woesearchaeota archaeon
AAATAAGTAAAACTTATAAACTATTTTTTGTTTTAAAATAAGGGTTGGATGTGGGATTATCAACAGTTATCTTTTCATCTCAAACATTCTAAAGAATCCTCTTGCTCGTAAAAGGCAAGAACAAACCTTTCAACCCCTTCTTTTTTTAATTCACTATTTTTAAGTTTATATAAATATTTAAATAGTATTTATTTTTCTATTAAATATGGATATGGAACAAATTAAGGAAAAGGTATTGAGATGGCAACTTCTTGCAGAACAATATTTAAAAGATGATGAAAAAGTTTTTATAAAAACTATTAATGGTAATTTTCATTTTTGTAAAATAATTCTTGTTGGAGAAACAAAAATAACTATTGATAATTATGCTCCAATTCAAAGAGCAGGAACAAGAGATTATATTGATTGGTTACAAATTGAAGTATTTGATAAAGTTAAGGAGATTGAAAAATGACAACTCTTGACTGGAAAAAATGTAAGAAATGTGGGGAGTTTTTTGATATTGGAACTAATTTAGATGTATGTGTTATTTGTAGATTAAAAAAATTAAATGAGATGAAAAAGGATGTTAAAAAAATTAAATAATCTTCCAAAAGAACTTTTAGATAATATTTCTAAATTAGGTGAAAAAGAAATTGAAAATTTAATAAAAGAAAAATTCAAAACTAATTCTGAAAAAGATAAAGGGGAAAAGAATAAAGAATTAATAAAAGAATGTTATTTAAATATAATAGATATTTTAAAAAAATATTGTGATATTAAAGAAGAATATTATTTACTTATATCTATTTGGATATTAGGGACATATATTCACGAAGAATTTGAAACATATCCTTATCTTTTCTTAAATGCTATGAAGGGTTCTGGAAAATCAAGAACTTTAAAATTAATTTCTCATTTAAGTTATGATGGAGAGGTTCTTTCATCTTTAACAGAAGCAGTTTTATTTAGGACTAAAGGAACTCTTTGTATTGATGAATTTGAAGGAATAACAAGAAAAGGTGGAGAAAATTTAAGAGAATTACTTAATGCTTCATATAAAAAAGGTGGAAAAGTAAAAAGAATGAAGAAAAAGAAAACAATGGATGGAGAAGAACAGGTTATTGAAGAATTTGATACTTATAGACCTATTTGTATGGCTAATATTTGGGGTATGGAATCTGTGCTTGGAGATAGATGTATTACCTTAATTTTGGAAAGAAGTAATAAATCAAAGATAACAAAGCTTATGGAAATATTTGATTTAGATTCTTCTATAATTAGCACAAAATCAATTCTCAAAGGGATTTCTGAAAATCAGTGTAGTTTGTGTAGTGTAGTTACACCCAGGAATGTATATATAAAATGGAATGACTATATTATACACTACTACACTAACTACACTAAGGACAATAACTACACTAACTACACTAAGGATAAATTAAATGGTTTTTTTAAAAAATTAAATGATTCTGGGATAAATGGAAGATATTTAGAAATATCTATGCCTTTGTTCATAATTGCAATGTCTTTGGGTGATGAAATATTAAATAAATTAATTAAAATTATAAAAAATATTGTTGATGATAAAAAAATAGATGATTTTACAGATAATCATGATGTTTTACTTATTGATTTTGTTTCTCAAGAATTAAATAATAATAATTTTGTTTCAATATCTTATATTACTAAAAAATTTAAAGAATTTACTAATTTATCTGATGAATGGATAAATAATAAATGGATTGGTAGGGGATTAAAGAGATTAGCATTAATTAAAGAAAAAAAAAGAATGGGAAGAGGAATTGAAGTAATATTAAATGTAACAAAAGCACAAGAAAAGATTAAAATATTTAAATAAAAAATGAAAATACAACATAAAAAATGTAAAAATTGTAAGAAAAAAAGAGATAACTATATATTTTTTAGAAAAATACCTCTTTGTTCTTATTGTTTTGATAATCTTTCCTGGAAATCAAAACATAAAGATAATAATTTTAAAGAAGTAATGAAAAAACTAAGAAAAAAATGAAAAGAGCTTTAAAAAAATGTGATATTTGTTTGAATCTTATTAGAAGATTTAGAATAAGTAAAAATAAAATGCTTTGTTATAGATGTTATAGGAAAGAATTAAAGAAAACTAAATTAAAATG
>CAYPDP010000051.1:0-1812 GCA_964409555.1 Candidatus Woesearchaeota archaeon
TGAAATTAAATAAAGAAAATGAATTAGATAGATTTTTAATTCCTTTTCATCTACTTTAATCATGGCAACATATTCACATTCTCGTGTAACTACTTTTGAAAATTGCCCTTACCAGTATAAATTAAGATATATTGATAGAAAAAAACCTGAAAACCCTACAACTATTGAAGCGTTTATGGGAAGCATGGTTCATGAGGCATTAGAGGATTTGTATAAAAGAAAAAGATTCAAGCAAAGAATTGCTAAGGCGAGCTTGATTAAATTTTACAGGGATTTGTGGGATAAAAATTATTCTTATGATATTTTAATTGTTAAAAAAGGCCTTGATGCAAAAAATTACAAGAAAATGGGAGAAAAGTTTTTATCAGATTATTTTGACAGAATGAAGCCTTTTGAACAGATGACTATTTTAGGATTGGAAACAACAGACAGAATGACTCTAAAAGATGGAAACCAATGGCATGTTAGAATAGATAAATTAGGATGTGATAATAAAGGAAATTATTTTGTTTGTGATTACAAGACAAATTCGAGGATGAAAGATCAAAATGAAGCAGATGAAGACAGACAGTTGGCAATGTATTCAATCTGGGTTAAGGATAAATTCAAGGATGCAAAATCAGTAAAATTAATCTGGCATATGTTAGCTTTCAATAAAGATGCTATTTCAGAAAGAACAGATGAACAATTAAAAAAATTGCAAAATGAAGTTATTGAAAGAATAAAAAAAATTGAATCTGCAACAGAATTTCCAACTAATGTTACTGCATTATGTGATTATTGTGGTTTTAAAACAATATGCCCTTCGTTTAAGCATCAGGCAGAATTAGAAAAGATTGAAATTATTGAACAATTTAAAGAAGATGAAGGAGTTAAATTAGTAGATAAATATTCAGAAATTAAAACAAAACTCTCACAATTAAAAATTGATGAAGAAGAGTTCAAAGATAATTTAATAAGATATGCTAAACAATTTGAAATAGATATTGTTTATGGCTCAAATAAAAAATGTTCTGTTAAAGAATTTGAGAAGATTGTTATGCCTGAAGATAAAGCAGATAAAGAGAAATTTATTCAATTAATTAAAGATAAAGGATTGTGGGATGAGTTTAGTATGATTTGCTATCCAAAGATTAATAGTAAAGTGATTAAAGGAGAACTTGATAAAGATATCACTGAAAAAGTTGATATTGTGAAGGATTTTAGATTAAATTTAAGTAAAAGGAAGGATGTTGATGATGAGTGAAGAAATAATTAAAAATAAATCTAAAGAAATTTGGAAGAAAGCTCTTAAAATGCTAAATGAGGATTGTCCAACTAAATGCTATGAGTGGTGTGAAAAAGTTTAAAAATGAGAGAAAATAGGAAATAATATGGAATTAGAAGAATATACTTCAGAGGATTTAAGAAAATTAGCTGAAGAGAAGGAAAGAAAAAAAGAAAATGATAATGAAGAAGATAGTTTTAAGGATACTAGTGTTGCCTTTGAAATTCATCATGAACCTTCTCCAAGAAGTATAAAATCACTTTATGATGAATACTGTTGATGGAGACATTTTGTTATCTCCAGGTTGGCAAAGAAACTTTGTTTGGGGAGAACAAAAATCTACTAATCTAATAGAATCTATTTTTTTAAATATTCCCTTGCCAGTTATTTTTACTGCAGAGGAAGAGAAGGAAGAAGTTATTGATGGGCAACAAAGATTAACAGCAATTTTTTCGTTTATTGGTGGTAAATATCCTGAAAAAAAATCAATCATTAATCAAAGCAGAACAGCTTAGAAAGTCAATCTTGAAAATTGCATTTGAAGG
>CAYPDP010000052.1:0-1697 GCA_964409555.1 Candidatus Woesearchaeota archaeon
CCGATCTAACTATTGAAGGACTGAATATTAGAAATAAATTAATTAAGGAATTGATAGATTTTCAGTCATTACTTACAGAGTATTATTTCGAAACTGGTCTAACAGAACAAGATAAACAATATATTAGAACGAAGGTTAAAAGAAAACTAAATCCAGATGCCCCATTTACAGCATTCAAGATTTGGATAATAAAAGATAACGAAGAACTTTTAAAAGAATTTAAAGACTTAATAAACTGATTAATATGGACAATCGAGAAGGTAAGATATTTTCTCGATTACGATATCGTTAAACGTATCCGTTAGGCAAACATTTCTTACCTTCTCCAAATTGATTTCTATTCTACAATACTAGAAAAAATTGGTTCTTTTATATTATATATGCGAATTAAGAGTTAAAAATAAATAATGCGGCAGAAATTCTGCCAAATATATGAACGATAAGTCCTTTTGCGGAACGAACTTTAGATGCTCTTTGAATGTCTGTTTTCTGAATTAACCAATTAAAAAATGCTTCTATAGGTTGTCTGACTTTAGATACAGCTTTAGAGAATAAATCATTAAAAGCCTTGTCTCTTTGTTTTATGGATTTCGGCATATTTTTTACAGCTTTGATCGGAGTCAGCATAATTGAATTTTGATTGAGATACATTGAATCAAAGAAATCAGAATTATGGTAAATTTTATCTCCAAAATGTATTCTGTTTGCAGAACTTGCCCAATATTGCTTGAATACATTAAGGTCGTTCTCTGATGCAGGTGTAATTACAAAAGATTCGGGAAGAGGTAATTTCCCTTGTCTGTAAAAAGCAAGCAAGTGTAATTTAAGTCCGTAATAGTACAAATTCTTTGTTGAACAATAACCCTTGTCAATGAGTTCCGGAGCTACTTTAGCTTTTCGTTTTCCCGAACAAGTTATAATTGGCATAGAGTCAAGTAAACTGAAATATTGATTTCTGTCAGTGGCTTGCATCTTTTTAACAAGAATTTCAGTTAAGCGTTGAAATACAGCAGCCATATTATTCAATCTTGTATTAAAAGCAACATAACTTGGTAATTTAGGAAACCAAGATAATAGATATTCTGATGCAAATTTGTATATTTGCGATATTGTAAAACGTTCATTTTCTGCCATGGCGAATAAGTAGATTGTAATCAATTCAATATCAGTAAATTCAGGACTTTTATTATTTGTAAATCGTTGACAATAATATTTCAAGTCCTCATTGTATAAGTCGTTGATTATCAGGAAAATGCTGATTAATTTAAATGCTTGATTATCAGACATATAATTAAAAATATTTATAAGAAAATATCATTAATATACTGATATTCAGCAACTTTAACAAAATTATTTTAATGTAATTTCTTTATTTTCAGAACTCTATAATTAATTTGAATAATATTTTTTAACTCTTAATTCGCATTATTTATCAAAAATTAACAAACTTTTAACATAGATAAAATAGCTTAAGTAGTAATGTTTTTCATAAAAAAAATATCAATTTTTCTTTTGATATGGTTTCTTTACGGATTTACCGGAAATTTTTATGACGAGAATCAGGGTAAATTATTATTTAAAATAAAAAGAAGTAAAGATGCCGACACAATTTATTATAAAGTAAATGTAAATTCAAAGGGAGAATTAAATCAAAAACGACCAATTGAGATTTTTTGGATAAGATATACCGAAAACAG
>CAYPDP010000053.1:0-1692 GCA_964409555.1 Candidatus Woesearchaeota archaeon
TTATTGAGTGGAACGTATCTTTTTACAAATGTACAGGCGCCGTGGGAGCAGTCACTTCCCTACCTTTTCATTTATAATTTTTATTACTTCCGATAAGCGAAAAAATTCTTCTTTTTTTAAAAAATATTTAAATATTTGATTTATAAGATTGTAAACTTCTTTATTATCTTCTTCATTGATTATCTTAAAAATGTTGTTTTCTAAATAACTTTTGTGTTCCTTTAATGAACGAATTTTAATATCACCCGATTTAGAATAAATATCTTTTTTAAATGTCAAAACAAAATCTGTTTTTAATCCTTTTTTTCTATTGTCTTGAACAACAGAATTAGCGGAATACCCAAGAGTTTCAATGTTTGATAATCTAAATCCTATTTTAGAAAGATTAATTATTAAATTAATCCAAGTTTCATCATCAAGACTGTTGAACATTAATGAAAAATATCTATTGGGTTTTAAGATGCGATAAATTTCGACAAAAACATCATTTATTAATTGATTGTAATTGTTAATGTCTTTATTTCTTTCTTTTGCATTACTTATAATTATTTCGTCCTCGAAATTAGCTTCTTTTTTTAACCAAGAGTTCCACAATGTTCCCAATTCTAAATAAGGTATTCGGTCCCCGTGTGGGGGGTCAGTGATTATATAGTCAATAGAATTATCGGGAAGATTTTTTAATTCTTTTTGTGCAGGTTTATTTAATAAACAAAGATTATTGTCTTGGTCGATAATGTCTTGTATATTTTGCGTCTCATTGATTTCGTAGCTTGTATAAAGTTGTTCGTTTTTTGCTTTTATAATTTTTTTAAATCTACTTTCAAAATTCTTCCAAACATTTATTTCAAAATAATCTTTGGGTGTCCAATATCCAATCACCCAACTGCCAACTTCTTTTTTTTCTGTAGTATTTCCATTGTTTTTTCCCCTACGTTTAACAATAAATACCATTTTACTGCTTTGCCCGACACTTGATGTAAAAACAAACTTTAATAAATTTTTAACTTCTTCCTCTTCAATCTTTTCTATCTCGTTATAAAGAATAGAAAGAGCATACAAATTTCGGGGTGTAAATAAATCGCAAACCCTTTGTCCCTTCTTTGTATTAACTCTTGAATTATGAAAAAATGGTGTTTTAGGATAAAAATATGGAATATCATCTATTTTAATCTTTTTTGCATTCTTCTCATCTTCGCTCAAAGGTTTAAAAACCATTTTCTTTCTGTTGCCATTGGAATACCAAATCTCTGTCAGTTTATCTCCTTCCCAAATAAAATGTGTTGCGTAAATTGCATTTCCATCTCGTTCAATTTTATATAATTCATCAATTTTATTTTTTATTCTGTTTTTTATGTCTTCGAAAATTCTCAATACTTCATTTGTATTAATTTTTTTTAACATCTGCTCTGTAATGAATATTGCGGATGGATTAATATCAATTCCAATAGCTTTTCTACCGAGAATTATACTTTCTATAACTGATATACCGGAGCCACAAAATGGGTCTAAAACAATTTCGTTTTCATTAGAATATTTTTCAATAAAAGTTCTAATTATATTATATGGCTTTTTCGACCAATACTTATGCATAGCATATATGCCGGTATAAGTATCGGCTTTATAATGTCCTTTTTTTTCTGTTTTAAATAATTCCAATTGATACATATTTTATTATTTCCTTTTACACATAAC
>CAYPDP010000054.1:0-1679 GCA_964409555.1 Candidatus Woesearchaeota archaeon
CCTGTCCCCCGCATCTCTAAAAGGAAAAATATTTAAACTAATTTCTCTTTAAACTAATCATGGTAAGCAGAGGAAATTAAATAAAAAATATCTTAATATATAGTGAATTTATGAATTATTCATCTATTTTTATAATTCTATAACCCATAGACCTATATAACCATTTTTCTTATTATTTTTAATGAATAAACTCGAAGAAGTTAAACAAAAGTTAAAAAAGCATAGACTGATAATTGTTTCTAATAGAGAACCTTATACACATTATTACTCAAAATCTAATAAGAATTCTGTTAAATTAAAGCAAACTCCTGGAGGATTAATTAGTGCTCTTGACCCAATAATGAAAGAATTTAATGATAATATTTGGATTGCATGGGGTTCAGGAAATGCGGATTTCGATGTTCTTAAAAAAGAAAATAATTTCAAGATAAAAGTTCCTGATGAAAAAGGATATTGGCTCAAGAGAATAAAATTGACAGATGAGGAAATAAAAAAATATTATGAAGGATTTTCAAATGATGTATTATGGCCTAATTTTCACTTGTTTTCAGAAAAATCAGTATTTAATGAAAATAATTGGCAAACATATAAAGAAGTAAACAAAAAATTTGCCTTAGCAGTTAGTGATAAAATTAAAGATAATGATATTATCTGGGTTCATGATTATCAATTACTTTTAGTTCCAAGGTATATAAAAAAATCTCAATCTTCAAAAAATTCAAAGATAGCTTTTTTCTTGCATATTCCTTTTCCACCATATGAGATTTTCAGTCATCTATGTACTCATTGGAATAAAAAAATAATGAGGAGTCTTCTTTCTTGTGATATGGTTGGATTTCATACAAAAAATGATGTTAAAAATTTTGTAAAAACCGCAGAAGAAATTTTAGGAGCAAAAAAAACTGAAAATGGATTAATATTTGAAAACAGATTTATAAAAGTAAAAGCTTTCCCAATAAGCATAAATTATGAAGATTTTGATATTAAGTTTAATGAAGAACGAATAAAAAGAAAAATAAAAGAATTAAATTTAGAAAATAAAAAAATCATATTCGGAGTTGATAGACTTGATTATACCAAAGGAATCTTAGAAAGACTTTGGGCATTTAAAGAATTTTTAGAAAAAAATGAAGAAATGAGAGATAAAGTAGTATTTGTTCAAATAACATCTCCAAGTAGAACAAAAGTTAAAGAATATAATAATCTAAAGAAAAAAATAAATGAAATTTCTGGAGAAATAAATTCAAAATTTAGAGATAAAATTACAGGATTAGGACCTGTAAGATATTACTATAAATCTTTTACACAAAAAGACCTTTTATTTTATTATAAAATAGCAGATGTTGGATTAATTACTCCTTTGGCAGATGGAATGAATCTTGTTGCTAAGGAATTTATTGCCACAAGCAGGAAAGGTGTTTTAATTTTAAGTGAGTGTGCTGGGGCTTCAAAACAATTAAAACAAGCATTGATTGTTAATCCGAGAGATATTCCTGAAGTTGCTGAAACAATTAAAAAAGCAATAAATATGAATGAAAAAGAAAAAATTGAAAGATTGAATAAGTTAAAAGAAAATGTAAAAAAAGAAGATATTTGGTGGTGGCTTGAGAATTTTTTTAAAGAATGGTTAGAATGATTATGATAAAAAGAAAATAATTATATTATATATTTTAAAATAG
>CAYPDP010000055.1:0-1609 GCA_964409555.1 Candidatus Woesearchaeota archaeon
AAAATATGTTTATTTTACCCCTAAAATAAACACTAAAATGAATAATCAAACTACTCAGCAAATGTGCATTTGAAAATTAGGTTGCGAAAGGTTTATAAATGTGGAAAAATTTTTCCACATGGTTTCCTTAATTAAAAACCTCGACTTAAATAACTTTACTAGCTTTGCAGGCTCTTGTAAAGTTAAAAAGATATTAAGCTCAGAGAAGTTAAAAACTTTTCTAGACACTAATCTGAACAAACGTTCAGGAGAAAAAATGTCTGAAATTTTTTCTCATTTAGTTTGTAAAACTATAACTCAGACAAAGTCCGTAGCAAAATTGACGCGTTTGTCAGATCCTATCTTGCAACCTATCTCAGATAGAACAACAATTGGAAGACAAATTGATAAATTTGCTCCAATTAGTACTCAGATACTCAAATTTTTCATTTCAGAGAAATTTCTAAACGGTGGAGATTTATTAATTATTTTGGATTCCACCCTCCTAAAAGCAGAAGGAAAAACATACCAAAATGCTATAAAACTCTACGACCACAATAAGAATCAATATTATTATGGTTATCAAGTTTGTAGCTTTATTTTAAGTAATGGAAAAGAATTTTATCCGTATAAATTCATTATTAATGATGAATCTAAAACCTCAATTTTAGAAATTTTAGAAGAAATGAAATCTTTATTTAAAACCAATAAAGTTTCCTTTGATGCTGGTTTTAAAGGGAATGAGTTCTTTGAGGAACTCGATAAAAGAGGTTTTCTTTTTTATACAAAAGCAACTCGAAATTGGTATTTCAACTATGGAAAAGACTACAAAGCTGAAGAGCATTTGAAATCAATGCAAGCTCAAGATAGCATTTATAATGAACGAGAGGTTTTTCGTGAAAACTTGAGATTTAGATTAGTTTCAAGAAAAAATGATAATCGTTTAATTCTTACAAACGATTTTTCTTGTTCAATAAGAAAAGCTTTTGGAAAATATGTGCAACGTTGGGACGTTGAAACATTTTTTAAAGAAGCAAAAGAAACCCTTTTACTTCAAAGATTTATTAGAAGAAAAACTTATGATAGTATTATAAGTCATATAACCATAATATTTACAAGTTTTAGTATTTTAATGCAACTTTCAGGAAAGTTAAATTTGAAAGTCAAAGGCTTTCAAATGTTTATTGAAACATATATTCAAATCAAAGCTTTAGTTAGAAAAAATAAACAGAGATTTTATCTTGAAATCAGTGATTTAAGTAAGAATGTGCTCAAATTCTTTAATTTGAGAATTAAATTTGAAGGAGGTCAAGTCTGAAATGCACATTTGCTGTTACTTTTAAAAATTGAAAAAGACTTAATTTGAAAGTAATTAATAAATACTATAACCACTAAAATCCTGATTTTTGTATGAAAGTAATTATGTTAGGGTTTGAGTTCCCACCATTTTTTGCAGGAGGCGTTGGTATTGCTTGTTATGAGCTTACAAAAGAGCTTCGCAAAATCTCAAATTTAGATATCAACTACATTATGCCTTATGGGAAAGAAAGAGAAACTCTAAGTGAAAATTTTCAAATTCGTTCTGCAAATTCTAAGAAGTTAGAGATTGAAAATATCAAGATAAATACTA
>CAYPDP010000056.1:0-1563 GCA_964409555.1 Candidatus Woesearchaeota archaeon
AGTTTAAAGAGAAATTAGTTTAAATATTTTTCCTTTTAGAGATGCGGGGGACAGGCTATAAGCCAGAAGTTAGATGAGTATCTAATTTACTATTGATTTATAGGTGAGATTTAGCTTTTTAAAAGTTGTTGCTATTTTGAGATTTTAGTTGAGAGTGGAACTATTTTTAAGAAAAAGTTTTATATAAGACATTCTTTTGTTATAAAAAAGATGAATCTTCTTAAAGATAGTATAAGGATAATTAAAAAAAATCAGGCAGAAACAGGAGCTTATATAGCAAGCCCAAACTTAACTATTTACAGATACTCTTGGTTTAGGGATAATGCTTGGATTGCACACGCTATGTCTCTTAGTGAAGAAATAAAAAGTGCAGAGAGATTTCACGATTGGGCAAGTAAAGTTATTATTAAGAATGAGAAAAAAATTCTTAGAGCCATAAATAAATCTAAGAATGGAATGCCTATAGGAAAAGATTTTATTCATGCAAGATACACGATTTATGGAAACAAAGCTAAAACAAAATGGAGTAATTTTCAACTTGATGGTCTTGGAATTTGGCTTTGGTCTATTTCTAACCATATGACACTCACAAAAAAACAAAAAAAAACATGGATTAAAGCAGCAGGACTTATATGCGATTATTTAAGTGCATTATGGAAAACACCTTGTTATGATCTTTGGGAAGAAAATCCTAAAAAAATTTATACAGCCACATTGGCAAGTATTTATGGCGGTCTTTTATCATTTTCAAAATTTTTCCCTAAAAGAAAATTAAAGAATACTTGTAAAAAAATAGAATATTTTGTACTAAGAAATAATATCTATAATAGTAGACTCATAAAATATATTGGCTCGAAAAAAATAGATGCCAGTCTTATAATATGCTCAACACCTTTTAATCTTCTGACAGCAAATAGTCCTATAATGAAAAGAACTGTTTCTAAAATCGTTAAAGACTTAAAAGTCACTAAAGGTCTAAGAAGGTATAGTTATGATGATTATTATGGTGGTGGAGAATGGATAGTTGTTACTTGCTGGCTTGGATTGTATTATTTAGAAATAGGGAAGATAAAACACGCTACTGATATTCTTAAATGGGTGGAAAATCAGGCAGATAAAAATAATTATTTACCAGAACAAATAAATCTTGTAAGTAATAAGGATTATATTAAATGGAAAAATAAGCAGGGGGCACCTGCAAATCCTCTTTTATGGTCTCATGCAATGTATATTATTCTTAATAATAAGATTAAAAGAATTAAAAAGAGTTAATAAGTTTTTATTATTTCTTCGAAGAAATCTGTGTAATTTTATGTAATCATTTCTTTTGAAAAGTCATTGCTTTTTTATATAAATCATATTTTGAGTTATTAACTTCAGAACAATAAATAAAATTTTCCCTATTAATTATTTTTCTCATGTACTTCAGAAGGATTTTTCAAAGACAAATTGCTATTAAAAGCAACTTGTACTTTGATTGTACATCCCTCCAATATGCCAAGAAGGTAAGATGCGGGGGACAGGGTTCGAACCTGCGCAAGCACTAAGCTACTGCCTCTTAAG
>CAYPDP010000057.1:0-1535 GCA_964409555.1 Candidatus Woesearchaeota archaeon
AATAATATTTTTTCTCCCACCCAATAGGAGAGACGCGCGCTGGTTTTCCCGAAGGAAAATATTTTGAAGAAGCCAATTTATTAGTTTTTTTAAAGAAAGTTTAATAAAGTAGTCTATCTATTTTGAATAAAGGGTTTTTTTAAAAAGGAAGAATGTTATCAAACAAGAATACAAAAAATGGTCGAAAACCTATGACGACTATGAAACAAATATCTCAATTATTGTTGAAAAAGGTATCTTAATTAAAGAAGTAAATCCTCAAAAAAATGAGATAATTCTAGATTTAGGCTGTGGCACCGGAAGATATATTGGTGATTTAAAGAAAAAATGTAAGAAAGTAATAGGAGTGGATTTTTCTCCAGAAATGCTGGCTATAGCCAAAGAGAAACACCCAAATATAGATTTTATGAAAAGGGATATCATGAAAAGATTGCCTTTTAAGGAGAATACTTTTCACAAAATAGTTTCTTCATTGGTATTTCCTCATCTTAAAGATATAAAAAAACCATTAAAGGAATTACATAGGGTACTTAAAAAAGGAGGAAAATTAATTATTACTGATTTTCCTTGGCACACAACAATAGATTGGAAGAGCATCAAGTATAAAAAAAAGGTAATTTTTTTTCTAGACATTCATAAAACTAGCACTTTCCGTCCCATTACTGAGTATGCCGATATAACTTCACTTATAGGATTCAAGATTAAAGGTATTGTTCCGCTTCGTGTTACTCCAGAGGCAAAGAAGTACTTGACAAAAAAAGCTTATGAAAAAAATAAAGGGAAATTTGGTTCTGTCATATATATTTTTGAAAAGGAGTAAAAAATACAAAAACTTATAACTCTCTTTTCTATATATTTTTATGACAAAAGAAAGAGTTGCTATTTTTATTGATGGAAGTAATCTTTATTATAGTCTGAAAGACTTAAATATAAATAAAGTTGATTTTAAGAAAATGTTAAATTCTTTAACAGAGAATAAACTTCTAATTTCAACATTTTATTACAACGCTTCATTAAACAGAGGAATTAATGAGAAAAAATACTGGGAACAACAGAAGTTTTTTGATGTATTAAGAAAAATTCCAGATTTCAAAGTAATTCTATGTAGAATGAGAAAACATAAAAAAGATGGAAAGATTTTCTTTGATGTAAAAGGTGATGATGTTCATCTTGCAGTAGATTTAGTTTCTGGAGCTTATGAAAATCTTTACGACACGGCGATAATTATTTCGGGAGATGAAGATTTTGTACCTGCAATTCAAAAAGCACAAAAACTCGGAAAGAAAGTCATAAATGCTTATTTCAAATCAACTTCTTCAAATTATCTAAAGCATATTTGTGATGAATCTATTTTTATGGATAGAATAATCAAAGAAATAAAATAAAAATATAAAGACCCAGCGTCGCCGAGGCAAGGCTGGGGAACATATTAATAATACAATATTTCTAATCTTTAAATACTCTTCGGTTGTCTAAAAATCTTCTTTTTTAGAAAAAAAGAAGCAAAAAAGCGTCTCTCTAATACATAGCCCACC